>JAIQFZ010000231.1 GCA_020073015.1 Terriglobia bacterium
AAACCGCATAGGCAGAGCGCCATGACAGCCAGGAGCCGAGCGGTTTGGGTCGAGACCATCCCCACTTCATTCCATTCCAGTTGGTTTGATTTTACGCCGGACACAGCGTAAAAGAACTGCAAGATGACTCGTCGTTGGTTGGACATTGCCTTCGCCCTCTTTCTTGCCTGCGTTTGGAGTACGAACGTCGGAGCGCAGGTTTCTTCCAGAAAAAAAGCAGACCCGGCACAAGAGGCAGCGATCTATGAACGCATCCTGAATCGTGCTCGCTTTGAAAATGATGGCACTGGCGTCGAGGAGACCGAAGCGGTGATCCGCATTCAGAGCCAGGCGGGAGTGGAAGAGTTTGGGCAGATGGTGTTTGGCTATTCGTCGGCGACCGAAAAATTGGATGTGGAATATGTGCGGGTGCGGAAGGCGGACGGCCGCGTGGTGGTGACGCCGGAATCGACGGCGCAGGATTTCGCTCCCGACATTTTGAAGGAAGCTCCGATGTACAGCGACTACCGGCAGCGGCATATTTCGGTGGCCTCGCTGCAGCCCGGCGACACTCTCGAATACCGCACGGTCACGCACATTGTGACACCGCTGGCAGCGGGACATTTCTGGTACGAACACACATTCCCCAAGGGCGTGTATGTGCAGGAAGACCGGCTGGAGATCGAGGTCCCGAAGTCGCGCGAGATCAAGCTGAAGACGCCCAAGCGCGCGCCGGAGATCCAGGAGAACGGGGACCGGCGCGTCTATACGTGGTTGGTGAAGGACATCGCACCGGAACGCGACCAAGATGAGGACCGGGATGAGGAGGAGGCGGGTCCGGATGTCCAGTTGACGACATTCACGGACTGGAAGCAGGTTGCCCAGTGGTACGCGAAACTGCAGGGCGAGCGCATGACGGTGGATGACATCGTGCGGAAGAAAGCCGAGGAACTGACCAAAGGCGCGAACACGCCGGCGGAGAAGGCCCGGCGCCTGTACGACTTCGTCGCGCGCAACGTGCGTTATGTGAGCATTTCTTTGGGCGTGGGGCGCTACCAGCCACACACGGCGTCCGATGTTCTCGGGAACGGATACGGCGACTGCAAGGACAAGCACACGCTGTTTTCTGCGCTGCTAAAGGCGGCAGGCATTCAGAGCTATCCGGTGCTGATTCACAGTTCGCGCAAGCTGGACGTGGACGTTCCTTCGCCGGCACAGTTCGATCACGTGATCACGCTGGCGCGAGTCGGGCAGGGCCTGACCTGGCTGGACACGACCCCGGAAGTCACACCGTACGGGCTGATCCTTTATCAGTTGCGCAACAAGCAGGCGGTCGTGGCGTCGGAGGACACGGAGGGCGGGCTGCAGCGGACGCCGGCGGATTCGCCGATCAAATCATTTGTGCATTTCGTGCTGGACGGAAAGTTCAGCGAGTTCGGAGCGCTGGACGCGACGCTGGAATTCACCACGCAGGGAGACCGCGATTGGCCGATGCGGGCTGGGTTTCGGCGGGTTCCGCAGGCGAAGTGGCAGGATTTTGTGAAGGTGCTCTCGGCGAATTGGGGTTTGCCTGGGGACGTGGATGACGTGCAGGTCGACCCGATCGAGGATACGAGCAAGCCGTTTCACTTGAAGTATCACCTGCACCAGGATGGATATTTTCAGGTGCCATCGGCGAGTGCAAATTTTCGTCCGATACCGCCGCTGGGAGTGCCGGCGGTGCGCGCTTCTGAAAAGAGCACAGAGCCGATCAACATCGGGCCTGCGGGAGAGGTAGATTATCGGATTCGCTTGCAGTTTCCTGCGAACTACACCGTGCGCACGCCGCTGGCGGTGACGATGTCGCGGGACTACGGCGCCTATTCGTCCACTTACTCGCTGAATAAAGGACTGCTGGAAGGCGAGCGCAAACTGACGGTGAAGGTGAATGAGTTGCCGGCGGCGAAGCGCGCGGATTACGAGTCGTTCCGCCACGTCACGAGCAGCGATGAGGATCAGGTGCTGTCGTGCACGATTCTGACGCCCTCGGGACAGGGGACGCAGATGGCGTCGAAGATGGAAGGAACCCCGGCGGAACTGCATAAGGCGGGGGTGAAGGCATTCGAGAGCAACGACTATCGCAGCGCGATCGATTTGCTGAAGCGGGCGGTGGATGCGGACTCGAGCCTGAAGGACGGCTGGTACGACCTGGGACTGGCGTACGCGGGAGCGAACAATCATGCGGAGGCGATTCGCGCGTTCCGCAAGCAGATCGAGCTTGATCCGAATCACAAGCACGCGAACGGGGACCTGGCGATGGAGTTGCAGCAGTCGGGGCAGACCGACGAGGCGATCGCGGCTTACCGGAAGCAGCTGGGCATCGCGCCCTTCGAGAAGGCGGCACACAAGAATCTGGGCGTGCTGCTGGCGCAACTCGGGCACGATGCGGATGCACGCACGGAATTGGAAACGGCCGTCTCCGTTCCTCCGGACGATCCGGATACCAAGCTGGCACTGGCGCAGGTGTACACCAAGCTGGGAGAGAACGCGAAGGCACAGGAGTTGCTGAAGGGGCTGACGGGCTCCGCAGGTGGGGAGTCGGGCGAGGATATTTTTGCGGCAGCGCTGAGGAGCGATATCGACCCGGCCCAGACCGAGACCGACGCGCAGCAGGTGCTTTACGACATCGGCGGGCAGTTTGATGCGGGGGAGTTTGACCGCCTGGGGCCGTCGGCGTTCTCGTCGATGCGCCTGGTCGCGCTGGCGTGGTCGCGGATGGGCTGGGCGAAATATCTCAAAGGAGAGAATCTGGCGGCGATGCAGTTTCTGAACTCGGCGTGGCTGCTGAGCCAGTCGGGGACCGTGGCGAACCGTTTGGGTCAAGTGCTCGAGAAGCAAGGACAGCGGGACAAGGCGCGCCACCTGTATGCGCTGGCTGTGGCTGCGGGCGGGAAAGATGTGCCGGATTCGCGGGAGCGGCTGGGAAAGCTGGGAGATGCGGGGGCGGCAGAGAAAGAGGTTGCCCAGGCAGCGGGCGAGTTGGTGCCAGCACGTACGGTGAAGCTGGGAGCAATCACGACGAAGACGGCTTCGGCGCGGTTCAACCTGGTATTTGACAGTTCGCCGCGTCCGGAACGGGCGGAGTTCGTGGATGGGGACGAGAGCCTTCGTTCGGCTGGCGAGCAGTTGCGGGAGAAAGATTTTCCAGTGAAGTTTCCGGATGTTTCGTCGGTGAAGGTTGTGACGCGGAGTGGTGCGTTGCGGGGCTGCAGGGTGCAGCGTCGAATTCCTGCCGATCGAAAAGGTACAGACCGGTCTAGGTCCTGCGTAAGTTAAATAGCCGGCCTCAGAACAATCGCAGGACGTGCGTCTGGATCTTCTGACCCTCCTAGCTAAAAGGAAAGTCGATGAGAGATTGCAATGTCAACTCTTGATGTAGTGATTGCGATCCCACTAATACCGTTGGCTCCCATTTTGATTACATGGTGGCTCCCCTGGGAGCGCTGGATCCCGTGGGGCAAGCTCCCGAAATCCGTGCTTGGGCCGTACTGCTTGTACGCCGCCTTCGCAGCCTGGCACTTTAAGGTCTGGTGGGCGCTCTTTGTGGCATCTCTCGTCGGACTGTTTCTCTGTCTTGCGGCCGTTGTTGAACACATGGAGTGAAACGCCGAGGGAACTCAGGTCACAAAGCACCGTGCGGTGTCCCCTCGACGCCTTCGCGCAAACTCCGATAATCTATTGAGTCTTCCTGGGAGGCCCTGCTTATGCGGGAGGCCGTCGAACGACTTTGGCCGGAGATTCAGTGGATTGGAGATACGAAGCTTCGGGAACAGGTCACGCAAACATGGATCAAGGCGCTGGAGCGGAGTCCGCTGAAGCCTGACGATCTGCATCACATTCCTTTTACCCTGCTCGTCCCGAATTGTCCGATCACATTTATGGAACACAAGCGCTGCGTGGTGCACATTGCGCGCGACAGCGCTAAGGCGATGACCGACTTCATGGGGCGGGCGCTGCCGATCGATGCCGACGTGGTGATCGCGGGCGCGATCCTGGCCGACGTGGGGAAGTTGCTGGAATATGAGATTGGTCCGGATGGAAAGAGCCGGCAGAGTGAGCGCGGGGAGGCATTGCGGCATCCGTTCACCGGGGTGGCGCTGGCGCTGGAGTGTGGCGTGCCGGATGAGGTGTGCCACATTATCGCGGCGCATGCGGCGGAAGGGGATCAAGTAAAGCGCTCGACCGAGGCGTTCATTGTGCATCACGCGGATTTCATGGCGTACTTGCCGTTTAAGAATCCGAAGAATGTGAGGGTGAAGTAAGGTCACAGGTCTCAGGTGTCAGGAAAGGCACGACCTATTTATAAGGAGAAATTCTTGGCTACGGTACAAACAGGAAAAGAAACTATCACCGCAAGAATGGCTCGCTGGGCGGCGGGGCTGGAATATAGC
>JAIQFZ010000088.1 GCA_020073015.1 Terriglobia bacterium
GTTTCCCTTGGGGCGCTTCGACGGCCGGACCTGCAAGGTCCATCGACTGGTGCCAGCCCAAGTCTTCGACAGAGCTGATGCAGGGGAAGGGGAACCGCCCCCTTCCCCTGCACCCCATCCCCAAAACCCGGACCGAAAATTGTCAACT
This sequence comes from Terriglobia bacterium, assembly GCA_020073015.1. Taxonomy (GTDB): domain Bacteria; phylum Acidobacteriota; class Terriglobia; order Terriglobales; family Acidobacteriaceae; genus Acidiflorens. Next base: position 149 of record JAIQFZ010000088.1, read on the forward strand.
ATGTGCCCAGTCTAAACTGTCAACTATGTGCCCGGCTGGACAAAGTGGAAAATGACAGAGCCGCGGAGCGGCGAAAGAAGAGTTCTCACGCACACACTTCAGCGCTGCGATGACTGGCTTGTTTTCAGGACCGGATTTAGCCGCTGCGGTCAGACTGTTGCGCAGAAAGACACTGCGCGCTCAGCGCTGACCCATCAGCGTCCTACAAAAACGCCAGCTCTTTCGCGCGCTGCACCGCCTTCACCACGGCCTTGATCAGGGTCACCCGCAGCTTGCCTTCTTCCAGTTCCATGATGCCGTCAATCGTGCATCCCGCGGGGGTCGTCACCGCGTCCTTCAGTAGTGCCGGATGATCCCCCGTCTCCAGCACCACCCGCGCCGCGCCCAGCGTCGTCTGCGCCGCCAGCAACGTCGCTATATCGCGTGGCAACCCAACCTTCACACCCGCCTCCGCCAGCGACTCCAGGATGATGTAGATATACGCCGGGCCGCTCGCCGACAATCCCGTCACCGCATCCATATGTTTTTCGTCGACCGCCACCGTACGCCCGACCGCATCAAAAAACTTCGTCGCCGTCTCCAGGTGATGCTTCTGCGCGAACTTTCCCTTGCACAGCGCCGTCATTCCGGCGCCCAGCACGCAGGGAGTATTGGGCATCGCCCGCACCACCGGGACTTCTTTTTCCAGTCCGCGCTCGATCATTTCCGTAGGCACCGATGCCGCCACCGAAATCAGCAGCTGATCCCCGCTCAAATGTGCGCGAATTTCCTTCACCACATCCGCCACCACTTGCGGCTTCACGCACAGAAAAACAATGTCTGCGTTTCGCACCGCTTCCGCGTTGTCCGTGCCCGCGTGCACTTTCAGCTTGTCCTTCAGCATCCGCGCTCGTTCGGGATGTGCGACCGTAGCCCACGTCTGCGCAGGCGTCAGCAATCCATCCCGCAAAAACGACTGCAACAGGATTGCTCCCATCTTCCCCGCGCCCAGCACTGCAACTTTCTTCTTCGCACCAGCACTCTGCCCCATACGATTCTCCCAACGTGCCCAAATAGTAGTTCACCAGACTAACACCACGAAGGCCGCCAGGCTTTCCCCTGTGTTCCCCTGTGCCCTCTGTGGTAGAGAATTTTCTCCGCGCGCTCAGCGATCGCCGCGGTTAAGCGACCCCCGCCGCCCGCACCATCGCCAAAATTTCCCGTCCAATCGGCAGCGAAGCCGTAGCCGCCGGAGAAGGCACATTCAAAACATGCAGGAATCTCTCCCGGGGCACGAACCGGAAATCGTCCACCAGATTCCCATCCGCTGCCAGCGCCTGCGCGCGCACGCCCGACCCCCCCGGCGTCATATCTTCCTCGCGCACTTCCGGAACCAGTCTCTGCAAGGACCGCACAAACTCACGCTTCAGCAACGACCGCCGAAACTCCCGCACGCCATACTTCCACTGCCGCCGCGCCAACGCCCGAAAACCCGCGTACCCCAGGGTCTCCATCGCATCGCCCAAATCAAAATCCGTTCGCCGGTATCCTTCCCGCCGAAACGCCAGCACCGCATTCGGGCCCGCATCCACATTCCCATGAATCCGCCGCGTGAAATGCACTCCAAGAAACGGATATTGCGGATCCAGCACCGGATAAATCAGCCACCGCACTAAGTCCGCTCGCGCGGGAGAAAGATCGTAATACTCCCCGCGAAACGGCACGATCATCAACTCCGGATCGCATCCCGCCATGCGCGCGACCCGGTCGCTGTACAGCCCAGCGCAATTCACCACATACCGCGCCGGAAAATCCCCAGCCTGTGTCTGAATCACAACTTCTCCGCCGGAATTCTTGAACCCTACCACCCCCGCGTTCGTCTTCAACTCCGCTCCGCGTCCCACCGCGATCTCCGCATACTTCGCCGTCACCCGCGCGTAATCTGTGATCCCCGTCGAAGGCACAGCCAGCGCCCGCACTCCGCCCACATGCGGCTCAATCTCGCGCATCTCCTCCCGCTCCAGCAGCCGCAAACCAACCAGGCCATTCGCCACCCCGCGCGCCAGCAAATCCTCCAGCCACACCGCCTCCTCCGCCGTGGTGGCTACAATCAGCTTCCCGCACACTTTATGCGCAAGCCCATGCCGCGAGCAGAACTCCACCATCGCGCGCGCGCCCGCCACACAAAGCCGAGCCTTCAGCGACCCCGGTTGGTAGTAAACCCCGCTGTGGATGACCCCGCTGTTATGTCCCGTCTGATGCCGGGCCACTCCCGCTTCTTTTTCCAGGATCAGCACCCGCAGGTGAGGGAACTGTTCGGTCGCCTGCATGGCAAACGAAAGCCCCACCACGCCGCCACCAATCACAGCAATATCATAACTAGAAGAGTTCATGTGCCTGTGTGGGGCGGGCATTCCTGCCCGCCAAAGTGTAGGGCGGACACTCCTGTCCGCCCCCGCTGACGATGCTACCGCATCAGGAAGCCCTCCATCCGTGATTCATAAGCCTGCTGGTGACGTGGGAGAGCTTAGTCTGGGCATAACAGGGTCAGGGGGATCATCTCTACAAGGCGACGAACGGGGTGGGCGCTGCGGGGGTGGACAGGAGTGTCCGCCTTGCAAAAAGCAGGCGCGGATCGCTCCGCGCCCGAAATCACAAATCGCAAATTACAAATCACGGATTCAAACTCTCTCCTACTGCACCGTCAACGTCACTCCCTGCGAGTGCGCGATCGTTCCGCCCTCCGTCGCCGTGACGGTCACATTGAACGTTCCCAGCGTGGTGGGCGTCTGGATGGCGACCTGACGGGATGCAGACTTGCTCGCATCCGCCTGCGCGACTGCCGTCACGTTGAAGGTTGCCGGAGTAGGCATTGCCACCGGAGCCGCATAGAGACCAGTGTTGTCGATCGTGCCGAAGGTCGAGTTCCCACCGGCCACACCGTTCACCTGCCATTGGACGGCTTGGTTGGTAGAGTTGTTGACCGTCGCCGAGAATTGCTGTTGCGTGAGGTTTGCTGCCCAGGTGTTGCCTGCCTCGTTGGCATAGAGATTCACGGCTGCGCTCGGTGTGACCGTGACGCTAATGGGAGGTGGCGGCGGAGGAGTGCTGCTCCCGCCTCCGCCGCAAGCCAGCATCATTCCAATCATCGCCAGTGCAACACACAAGCCGGCGAAAATTGAATGTTTCGATATCTTCTGTCCCACCAGTCCAGCCAGCAGCAAACCCGCGATGGGCAGCGTCAGCGGCATCCTCGGAGACCGTTTGTCAGCCTGATGTTGCACAGCCGTCCCCGTTCCCGTGTTCGGACCTTTCGTCGTAATCGTGAGAGACACCGCAGTCGCAGCCGCACCGGCCGCAATGGATGTCGGGCTGAAGACGCAAACCGCCGTCGGGTCGGGCAAGCCGGAACAGGCAAACGTCACGGCCGCCGGGAACGTCGTCGCCCCTGTCGGTGAAGCGTTGAAGTTGTAGGCCAGTGTCGTTTGTCCCGCAAGAACCGTATGCGCCGTGCTGCCGTTGGTCGCCCAGGTGAAGTTTGGTGGTGGCGCCACGGTGAAAGAGAAGGAGTTCGTTCGGGTGGCCGCCGGTGCGCTGGTCGCGCCTTGCACCGTGATCGTCGATGTCCCCTGGGGAGTATTGGTGGCGGTGCTGACGGTGAGCGTGACTGTCACCGGGTTGGCGGCAGTCGGATTCACCGTGCTCGAAGGCGAAAAGCTGCAGGTCGCGTTCGCAGGCAACCCGCTCGAACAGCTCAGCGCCACCGATTGCCCGAACGATCCCGCTGCCGTCACCTGGAATGTCGCGGTCCCGGTCAGACCCTGCGCCACGGAAAGCGGATTCGGACTCACTGTTCCCATCGCAAAATCCACCACGTGCAGCGTGGCCGCCGCGTCGTGTGTCATCGCGTTCGTGTCCGTGCCCGCTCCATGCGCGCTGAAGCTGTAGTCGCCCACCGCTCCGCCCGCTGTCACGGTATAGGTGGCGCCCCCTGCTGTTGGGGTTGCCTGCGCTGGATTCAGGGTGCAAGAAGTTGGGGGCGTTCCGGTGCAGCTCAGGTTCACGGGGCTGTTGTAGCCACCCGATGAGGTCAGTGAGCCGTTGAACGTCGCCGTCTGGGTCGGGAAAATCGTCTGTGGTGTATTCGAAATCGCGTTCGTGAAGTCTGCCACGGAAGTCAGCGAATATTCCCAGATCCCGCGCCCGTAAGTCGACACCCGCAGCTTCTTGGTGCCGCTCGAGTTGAAGATCCGAATGGCGGTCACCGGCACGTTCGGCAGATATCCAGCCTGCCCGCTGCTGGGCGCGGGACCCACTTCCGTCCATGCCGCAGAACTGGCTGAGCTCACAAATACGCCCACGTCAGTTCCTGCATAGACTTGTCCAGTCGCCGCATCCACCAACAAGGAGTTCACCGGAGCATCGGGAAGCCCGCTGCCGGTGTTGCCGAATGCGCTCCAAGTTTGGCCGGCATTGGTAGTTTTCCAGACATGTGGATTGGTCGAGCCCACAAACCCCATGATCCCCACGTACGCCGTGTGGCCAGTTCCATCCGTGGTGTCGAGGGCCACGGAGGAGATCGGGTAGTTCTGGGAATTGATAGTCCCGGTGACATCTGACATTGGCGTCGTGGAGGCATCGGTCGTGACCCACACCTCGCCCCCGCCCACCCCGGCATTCGGTCCGCGCCCATCGGTTGTGGCGTAGACGACATTCGAGAACCCGCTGCTATCCTTGGCGCCGCCGGCCGCCATCGAACGAACCTGGTTGATCTCACCTCCGTTGCACGCGGCGGATGAACCGGTATCGAAATTGGGGCTGAGCGCGCTGAAGTTGTTACCAGAAGTGCTGCCACGCCAGACTCGGCACGTTCCCACCAGCAGTTCGGTCGACTTTTGCGGATCCAAGATGTAGGGAGAGTAGAAAGCACCAAAGTCCCCACCGATCGTCGCGCTCCCAGCGGTCACGACGGCATTGAACGAGAAGGAGGTGCAACTCGGAGGCGTGCTGCAAACCTGGACGCTGACGTCCGTGTTAGCGGTGTACCAAAGGTTGTTCGTCGCGTCGATGGCGTTGTACCCACCATCACCGCCGTTGGCCGTGAAGAATTGCGAACTCCCCGTGGCGTTCGTACTCGCGGGCGAGCCGTTATCCTGCGTGCCGCCCAGCACCGTGTTTTGATCCGTGGGATGGACCGAAAACGAGACAAACTGCGTCATCGACCCGATGGTTCCGTTCAGATTGTCGAATGCGTTACTTCCCGCCGTGCTGCAAGATCCGATCTTCAGCCCCGTGAACCCGTCCAGAGCTCGATAGACACCGCCATCGTTGCCGAAATACATGAGGTCTTGGCTGCCCACCACCACGAAGTCGATGCCGTGTTGATCGGGATGGACCCTGGCCTTGCTGCTGCAGCTCCCATAGACATGCGTCAGGTTCAGCCAGGAATTCGTCAGGTTCGCGTCCACCGTGTTGCAAGTCGTCTGGTTGGTGGGAAGCACGCACTTGTACAGGTTGATCGTTCCAGCGTACAGGTCGGTTTGGGTACTGCCATCCGGGACGGCGGCGATCTCCAGGTTATAAAAGGATTGCTGCACGCCGCATCCGAAGCCGTCGCCGCAACTCGTGAGCCCGGTTTCGCTGATCTGCGTCCACGCTGCTCCGTTGATCGACCGCCAGATGCCTTCGTCCACCATGTTCCCGAAACTGTCAACGTTGACAAACCAGAAGTACACCTCGTCGCGGCCGGGGACCACCGCCAGTTGTCCACGGTAGAGCGGACACGTCGCGGAGTTCGTTGCAGCGGGACAATTCGCGGTCGAGAGTGGTGTCGGTTGGGTGGCCATGCGCGTCCAGTTCGTCCCGTTCACGGAACTGTAAAGTCCGTGGCCGCGAATCGAGGCAATGAAGTGTCCTCCGATCGCATCGTAAACAACGTCGGTCGCCGAAATCGGAGTGATCGTGGTGCCGCCGTCCTTGGGTGCCTGATACGCCCAGGCTATTCCGTTATCGGTGGACAGATACAAACCCCGGTTCGTGCTGCCGGTGATGTTCCCCTCGTCGTAGCCCTTGGCCGTCGTCGCGGTGGCCGCAATGACTGTATTCGTGCTTGGTTTCCAGGCGAACTTCGAAACACCCAGCCCCGCAAACGAATGAGCGCCTCCGTCGGCGGACGGTACCAGCGTCCAGGAGGTGCCGTGGTTGGTCGACCGAAGAATCCCAACGCCGTAGTAACTGTCAATCGCGTTGTTCGGTTCGCCCGTTCCCACCAACACCACGCTGCCGTCGCTCTTCACAGAAACGGCGCCATTGGCCAGCGAGGCCTGCTGGTCCGTCACCGAAGTCCACAAAACGCTGGTCGCGGGGACAGCGGTTGCATTGGTCGACTTCCACACCCCGCCGTAGGCGCCGGCCGCGTACACGGTATTTCCCGTGCTGTCGCTCGGATCAATCGCGATTGCCGTTGAGCGCCCCGAAACCATGCCAAAGAAATTCTGGTCTGAAACCAATGGCGCCGGTCCCAGCGCCACCCAGCCGGTGGGTGAGGCAGGTACCGCGCCCGCGCGTCTCGCTTCCGCCGCGGCCCGTTGTGCTCGCATCGTCATTTTCTGCTGGTGCGCCCGCAACCGCAGTGTTGCCGCCGATTGTCCCGCCGGTGCAGTTCTGCCTCGGTTCATCCACTCCGCCCGTTTATCGGGACGATCCCGGTTCTCCTCCTCGATCGAGTCATAAGAAGATTTGATCTTGGTTCCCTGACCGAAGGCATTATTCGAAACGGTGAAGAGCAAGGTCAAAGCGAAAATAGGAGCGAGCAGCAGAAGCAAACAGCGGCTGGTCATAGGTTTTGGCGTCTCGAACACTCTTGGCTATCCCCACACTACAAAGGCGCTCCGGCCAGTGTCCGTGATAGTGGTCACTCCCGAAAAGGTCACTTTCGTCACCGTCCCCTTTCGCCCAGTCGGACACTCGGTCTTCTCTCCTCGATGCTCGCGACCGCCGCCATCCGCTATACTAAGAACCTATGTCCGTCATCAAGAACATAGGCGCGATCGCCCAGGGAATGACCATCACCCTGAAGGAGATGTTTCAGCCGACCATCGTCGAAAACTATCCCGATGGCCCCGGCCCCCTGAAAGGCGCCAAATTCCAGGAACGCTTCCGAGGCATGCACGTCCTGCAGCGCGACGAAAACGGCCTCGAAAAATGCGTAGCCTGCTTCCTATGCGCCGCCGCCTGCCCCTCCAACTGCATCTACATAGAAGCCGCAGAAAACACCGAGCAAAACCGAGTCTCCGGCGCCGAAAGATACGCCAAGGTCTACAACATCGATTACAACCGGTGTATTTTTTGTGGGTACTGTGTGGAGGCTTGTCCTACGGATGCGATCACCCACGGGCATGGGTTTGAGTTGGCGAGCTTTAATGCGAGCAATCTGATTTACCGCAAGGAGCAGATGCTGGCGGCTGCGCCGGCTCATATGGGCGCAAACGCAGTGTTTGGCAAAGCGGATACCGATGTGGGCGCGCCCGCGACGTCACAGCCGGGAACGTAAAGCGATTCGGTTTTGGAATTCAGGATTTCGACAAGCGCGCCGGTCCTTGCGGGCCGGCGTTTGTGTTTAGAACTGGACAGGGAATGGGCGATTTTCTACAGACCGTGCGCGAGCGTGTCGTCGTTTACGACGGTGCGATGGGGACGAACATCCAGCTCCGCAATCCCAGTGTCGATGACTTCTGGGGCAAGGAAGGCTGCAACGAGATTCTTGTACTCAGCCGCCCGGACATTATTAAGGACATTCACAGCGCATTTTTCTCCGTTGGATGCGATGTGGTTGAGACCAACACGTTCGGCGCGACTCGCGTCGTGCTGGCCGAATATGACATCGCGGACAAGGTTGCAGAACTGAATCTGGCGGCGGCGCGAATCGCGAAAGAGGTTGCACAGCAGTTTTCCACGAAAGACAAGCCTCGCTTCGTAGCGGGATCGATCGGCCCTACCACCAAGCTGCCTTCGCTCGGACACATCAAGTTTGACGCCATGGCGCTGGCTTTCGAGGAGCAGGCCTCGGCGCTGATCGAGGGCGGTGTCGATGTTCTGCTGATCGAGACTTCGCAGGATCTTCTGCAGGCGAAAGCTGCGCTGGCCGGTGTGTTTGACGCCATGCGGGAAGCGGGCAGGCGTCTGCCCGTGACGGTGCAAGTCACGCTCGAGGCTACCGGCACGATGTTGCTGGGTACGGAAATCGGCGCTGCGCTGACTGCGCTTGAACCGTATGACGTCAATATCGTTGGCCTGAATTGCGCCACCGGGCCGGTAGAGATGAACGATGCGGTCCGCTATCTGGGCTTGAACTCGACCAAACACATTTCGGTGTTGCCCAATGCCGGACTTCCGCAGAACGAAGGCGGGCACGCGGTTTACAAGCTCACGCCGGAGGAACTGGCGAAGTATCACAAGCATTTTGTTGCCGATTATGGGGTGCGCATTGTCGGCGGCTGTTGCGGCACTCGTCCCGAGCACTTGAAAGCCGTGGTGAACGCGGTCTCAGGTGTGGAACCAGCGAAGAGGGAAGTGAAGCCGGTGGGCGCGGCTTCGAGCGCCTACACCTCCGTTCCGCTCGATCTGGAGCCCAAGCCGTTGATCGTGGCGGAAGAGATGAACACGACTACGCGCGTGGAGAATTTCCGGAATCTGGTGCGCGCGAAGAAGTACGACGACATTCTGGCGCTGGCGAAGAAGTTGGCGAATGAAGGCTCGCACATGCTCGACTTGTGCTGCGCCATCGTGGGCGAGGACGAGAAGGGCTACATGTCTTCCATCCTGGAGAAAATTGCCACGCGGGTTCCGGCGCCGGTGCTGATCGATTCGACCGAAGCGGACGTCGTGGAAGAAGCGCTGAAGCGCATTCCGGGCAAGGCGATCATCAACTCGATCAATCTGGAAGATGGCGAGAAGCGGACGTCGAAGGTCCTGCCGATGGCGAAGCGCTACGGCGCGGCCGTCATCGCGCTGACGATTGACGAAGAGGGCATGGCTCTGACGGCCGACAAGAAGGTCGCCATTGCCCACCGCATCTTTGATCTGGCGACGAAGAAGTACGGCATCCGGCCGGTGGACCTGATTTTCGACGCGCTGACGCTGCCGATTTCGACCGGGCAAGAAGAGTACCGCACGGCCGGCATCGAAACGCTGAACGCCGTGAAGCGCATCAAGCAGGAACTGCCGGAAGTGAAGACCGTGCTGGGCGTGAGCAACATCAGCTTCGGGCTCGACGCGTATCCGCGGCGCGTGCTGAACTCGGTTTTTCTGCACGAGGCGGTCGAGAACGGGCTCGATATTGCCATTGTCAACTACACGAAAATCTATCCGTTGTACAAGATTCCTCAAGAAGAAGTTGAATTTGCGCGCAAGCTGATCTACCGCGACCGATCGAACGGCGATCCGCTGCAGGTCTACATGCAGCACTTTGCTGGCATGAAAGGCAAGCCGCAGGCCTCGACGACGGCGCACGTCGAAACACTCTCGGTCGAGGACAAGCTGAAGTTCGCGATCATCAACGGCGAGAAGTCGGTCGGCGAGGGCAGCCACAAGCGCAGCCTTGAAGAATTACTGGAAGAAGCGCTAGCGCAGTACACGCCGCTCGACCTGATCAACACCGTATTGCTCGATGGCATGAAGACGGTCGGCGACCTGTTTGGCGCGCGCAAAATGCAGCTGCCTTCGGTACTGGACTCGGCAGGTGTGATGAAGGCGGCGGTTGCCTACCTTGAACCGAAGATGGAGAAGAAGGCCGGCTCGCAGAAGGGTACGATCGTGCTCGCAACCGTGAAGGGCGATGTGCACGATATCGGGAAGAACCTGGTCGACATCATCCTGTCGAACAACGGGTACAAGGTGGTCAATCTCGGCATCAAGCAGCCGGGCGACGTGATCATTCACGCGGCCGAGGAGCACAAGGCGGACGCGATCGGGCTGAGCGGGCTCCTGGTGAAGTCGACGCTCGAGATGAAGTACGTAATTCAAGACCTGGAGCGGCAGAAGCTGGAGTACCCGGTGATCTGCGGGGGTGCGGCGCTAACCCGCAAGTATGTGGAAGACGATCTGCGGCGCGAGTATTCGAATGCCGTGTTCTATGCCGAAGATGCGTTTGCCGGGCTGCATGTGATGGAGGACCTGGCGTCGGAAGATGGCAAGCGATCGGCGCGGCTCGCGGATGGCAAGACAGTCAAGGAATACTCGAAGGCTGCGGCCGTAGATGAAGAGACTGGGCCAGTGTTTGCCGAGCGCAGTCCGGTGGTGACGGACGCCGCGCGCATTCCGGAGCCTCCGTTCTGGGGAGTGCGGGTGAGGAAAGACTACGACCTGCGCGAGATTTTCGATTACATCAACGACACGGCACTATTCAAGAACCAGTGGCAGTTAAAGACGGCCTCGCAGGAAGATTACGCCCGGCTGGTGGAGGAGAAGTACCGTCCGATTAAGAAGAAACTGGGGGAAGAAGTGCTGGCTTCGGGATTGTTTGAACCGAAGGTGGTGTATGGATATTTTCCGGCGCAGGGCGAAGGGAATGATGTGATCGTGTACGACCCAAGTTCGTGTAGCGCGGGCACTCTTGCCCGCGATGCCGAGCGAAGCTCGGCTGGACAGCCGGGGGCGGCTGTCCCTAGGCAAGCACGCGAACTCCTCCGCTTCACCTTCCCCCGTCAGAAGGAAGGGCGGAAGCTTTCGATTGCGGATTTCTTTGCGCCGAAGGCTTCGGGGAAGATGGATGTGATCGGCCTGTCGCTGGTGACTATCGGTCCGAAAGCTACGCAGGAATCGCAGCGGCTGTTTGAGAATGGCGAGTACACGCGCTACCTCTACCTGCACGGCTTGAGCGTGGAGACGGCGGAGGCCCTGGCCGAGTATCACCACAAGAAGATGCGGGAAGAGTTGGGGATTGCGGGCGAGGATGCGCCGCACATCCGCGACCTGTTCCATCAGAAGTATCAAGGGTCGCGCTATTCGTTCGGCTATCCGGCGTGTCCGCACCTGGAAGACCAGACCAAACTGTTTGCCCTGCTCAAGCCGGAAGAGAATGTCGGGGTGCGGTTGACGTCGGGGTTCCTGCTGGAGCCGGAGCAGAGCACGTCGGCAATCGTGGTGCATCATCCGGCGGCGAAGTATTTTGTGGTGTAGGGACCTTTTCACCCGCCGAGAGCCGCTTCGCTGCTAACGGAATTATCTGCGATGAAACACTCGTAACGTGGTGATGAAGGTCACTTCAATTTTGGTCGGTTATCTTCGGCGTCGGCTACCCCGAGGTTTGTTTCTTCTCAACGTCTACTCTGTCCACGGATCAAATACCGGCACTCCGGTGAGTGCTACGTCGCGCGTGTTGCGCGTGACGAGCGTCAGATCGTGGTCGAGGGCAGTCGCGGCGAGCAGGCCATCGATGACCGGCAGTGGTGTTCCTTGCGCTGCCAGAGATCCGGTGATTTGCCCCCAGCACTCCGCGATGGGTTGGTCAATGGCAAGAATTCGTCCTTCGAAGCGCAGCAGTAGATTGCCACTCAGCCATCCTTCGAACTTCACCTTGCGGGCTGAGTCTGCGAGCATAGTAACTCCTTTACGGATTTCTCCCAGCGTGAGCACGCTGAGAAACAGGAGTTCTTCGTCGGTGGAATCCAGCCAGTGGGTTACGCGCGGATTGGGCCGGGGTCGCACCAACTCGGAAATGACATTGGTGTCGAGCAGGAACCCGCTCACAATTTGACCTTTCGTCCGAAGTCCGGTGTGCGCTCAAGGTCAATGCCCGAACCAACCAGAGGAGATTCAGCGAAGAATTGAACTAGGCTCGTCTTGCGGCTTCGACGCTTGAGCTTTTCGAATTCCTCCGCTCGAACGACCACGACGGCCTCTTTGCCCTGGCGAGTGACGTACTGCGGTCCCTCGCTGCGGGCGCGGCGAAAGAGTTCGCTGAAGCGGGCCTTGGCGGTTTGAAGCTGCCAGCGCTGAGTGTCGATTTTCATAAAACTAGTCAGACTAGTCGTAGTGTACCACAGGCCGTCAATCGCCCGCAATCTGCATACGGTGGGGGCCCCACGCATCGCGTTGGTTGCGATGAGTGGGATTCGCTGAGCGCCCTGCGGCCCCACCAAACCTACTTCGGTGTGTCCGCCGGTTTCGCGGGCTCGGCCGGCTTCGACTCCTTCAGCTTGGCCAGCGCTTCATCCACGCGCTTCTTGAAGTCACCCTGGTCGTTGTGCGAAAGTCCGCTATACATCGACATAACACTCATCTCGCACGTGGTACCAACCGGCAACAAGGTGACCTGGTTTTTGCCCTGGTTGACCGCTCCGATAACGGACCAATGAATGGAGTGTTTCACATTGTAGTCAGCAACCATTTTGTCGTCGTCACTCTGCACGTCTTTGTAGTTGTCCGGATTGCCAAGGGCGACTTTGACCGCGCCCCACAGCTCGCTGCAAGGAACGGGATAGGTAGTCTTGTAAGTCTTCTTGCCGGCACCGAACGACGGCAGAGCAAGAGCCAGCGACATCAAAACAACAACTGCAAATTTCATCATGGCGTGTCCCTCTCACTAAATGTGCTTCCACAGAATGTATACGCCGGAGCGCTTCTGGAGGCGGTGCGGGATATCACATCCATCTGTGCGATCGACGCACCCTCGAAAATTGAGGCGATCGCAGCGGGATGGGCCGCGCGCCGGGGTGTCCCGCTCCTTGGTTTCCTTGCAAGGGGCGGATCTGTGCACTATCACTTCGGCTCCCGAGTTAGCAGTTCGAGTTCTTCCGGCGTCCTAGGCCAGTCTTCGCGAAGAAGACGGGACAGCGAGCGGTCGGCCAGGAGTCTGCCTCCGGTTTGGCAGGTGGGGCAGTAGTTGGTTTCGTTCGAGGCGTAGCGGATGCGCTGGATTTTGGCGTTGCAGCACGGGCAGGGTTCTTTGTAGCGTCCGTGGACGGCCATGCCTTCGCGGAAGGCGGTCACTTTTTCGGGAAAGGTGTTACCGGATTGCTGTCGCAAACGGTCAGTCCATTCGACCAGGTTGTGCCGCACCGCGTTGAACAGTTGCTCGATCTGTTCTGGCTTTAGTTTCTGCGTCAGTGCGAGTGGAGACAGCTTCGCTTCGAACAATATCTCGTCGGAGTAGGCGTTGCCGATGCCGCTGAATAGCCGGGGATCGGTCAGGGCGCGCTTCAAGGTGTGATTGCTGGAGGTTAGGACCTGGGCGAAGTGCGGCAGATCGGTTTCGAGAACTTCCAGTCCGCCGGGATCGAGTGCGTTGAGCCCCGCTTCTCCTGCAACCAGATAGAGAGAGGCACGCTTGCGCGAACCTGCCTCGGTCCAGAGGAGAGCTCCGTTGGAGAAATCGAACGCGGCCAGGCCGCGGGGCGGCGAGACCTTGGCGCCTGGTTTTTTCCAGTGGAGGCGGCCGGCGATCATCAGGTGGAGGACCAGCCAGAGGTCGTCGTCGAGACCGATACAGATGCGTTTGCCCAGGCGGCGGAGACCCCGAACAGTTTTGCCTTCTGCGCTTGAGAGCGGTGGGTGCGCGGTGCGCAGCAGAAACGGGCTCGCGATGCGTACTTGTTCGAGGGGTTGATGGAGAATGCGCTGCTCGAGCGCTTCGAGGTAGACAACGATGTCGGGAAGTTCGGGCACGGGGTTGATCGGGCTTGAGCGCCGTGACCATCCTACATCGGTGGAGGCGGGGCATCCCACACTTCGCAGAAAAAGGGAAAGAAGGAAGGTTATGTGAGCAAGAGGACGGGGCCGTCGACATGCCGGGGGCTCGGTGGTCGCCCCGTTTGAGATGGCGAAACGGCGGATCCCTTCCTTCTTCTTCTCATACTCCATCCGATGTTTGTTATTCTTCCTGCTTGGCTGCCCAGCCTGGGGTGGCCGGAGAGACGCAGGAGACCCCTACCGATGGCACGAAAATTCAAAGACTTGTCGGAGCGCGAGATTCTGGCGCTGGCAGTTGCGCTGGAAGAGGAAGATGGGCGGGTGTATGCGGATTTTGCCGACGGGCTGCGGGAGACGTATCCAGCGACGGCGAAGTTGTTTGAGGACATGCGCGAAGAGGAGTCGGGACATCGGGCGGCGCTGATCGAGACGTATCGCGCGCGCTTTGGCGAGCACATTCCGCTGCTCCGGCGGCAGGATGTGAAGGGATTCGTGCAGCGCCGCCCGTTCTGGCTGACGCGTCCGCTGAAGATTGCGGAGGTGCGCAAGCAGGCCGAGATCATGGAACTGGAAACGCGCCAGTTCTACCAGAAGGCCATTACCCAGGTGAGCGATGCGGGCATTCGCAAGCTGCTGGGCGATTTGGAAGAGGTCGAGCGCAAGCACCAGGTGGCGGCCGAGGCGTTGGGAGAGGAGATCACGCCAGATATCAAGAAGTCGGAAGACGAGGCACAGCGGAGACTGTTTGTGCTGCAAATTGTGCAGCCGGGACTGGCGGGGCTGATGGATGGATCGGTGTCGACGCTGGCCCCGGTGTTTGCGGCGGCGTTTGCTACTCGAAGCAGCCACGACGCCTTCCTGGTTGGACTGGCCGCGTCGATCGGCGCGGGAATTTCGATGGCGTTTGCGGAGGCGCTGTCGGACGACGGGTCGCTCACGGGGCGTGGCCGTCCTATCTTGCGTGGCGCCGTCACGGGGTTGATGACGACGGCGGGCGGGATTGGTCACACACTGCCGTTCCTGGTTTCTAATTTCCATGTTGCGTTTGTCGCTGCGGTTGTCATTGTGGCGCTGGAATTGGGCGCGATTGCGTGGATCCGGAACCGGTATATGGATACGCCGCTGCTGTCGGCCGCGTTTCAGGTGGTGGTGGGTGGAGTGCTGGTGTTTATTGCGGGGATATGGATTGGGAGCGCGTAGGAATGGGTAATTGGGTAATTTGAAGGAATGCGTGTGGCGCGGGCATTCCTGCCCGCGTCGCCGCCGCTCCTTAGAAGGTTCACGGGCAAGAATGCCCGCGCCACGCCTACTTCGTCGTCATCTGGTCGTGATCGTAGTACTCATACGCTGACATCGGTTTGGTGCCGCCTTGCTTCGCGCCACTGAAGTGGAGGCTATTATCGGTCGCGCCTCCGGTGCTGTTCTGGTCGCCTGCATCGCTTGTTTTCTGCCTATCGCACCGTCCTACCGCCGATTCGGGCGTCATTTGTCTGGCTTAAGAATCCGCTCGGATCTGCTGAAGGTGGTTGAGGTCGTGGCCGGCGAGCATGCGCACGATGTGCTCGATACTTTCCTGGCCACGCTCGGAATGCATGCCAAATTGCTTCCACTGATCGGGCGTGAGGGACTTCAGCAGGTCCAGATTTGCTTCGCGCGCGACGCGATGTTGCGCGAAGGCTTTGCGAGGATCTCGTTTCTGGTAATGCCCGGCCGTAACCCAGGCATTTTGGTCGAAGGCCTGGATCGGGGTTCCGGGAGCGCCGAGTATGGATCGCATCCGCCAGCCGACTACGATTTCTACGTCAGCGAGGTGGACAAGAATTTCGGCGACCGACCATTTGTCGGGCGCAGGGCGCTTGCGGAGCTTGGCGGTGGAGACACCCTTGACCAGTCGAGCTAGTTTTTTCGGGGTGGCGGATTGGAGTTTGATCGGGTCTTGTCCCTGGG
>JAIQFZ010000232.1 GCA_020073015.1 Terriglobia bacterium
TCCGAGCTTGGGATTCCAGCAACGTCCGCTGCTCCGGACTCAACGTAATGACAGGGGCTATCCGCATCCGCGATCGTCTCCTCCATCATAAGACGCACGCGGATCTATAAAGGTTGTTAGTTGTGACGCACTACACTAGTGCAGAGTCTTCTTTCGTTCTTCGTCCGTAGCGGTTGTAACCCAGACGTCCGGATGCCGGTACGTACCTAGTACAGAGCAACGCAACCGGAGCTAAACACTTTGGCAGTTGGACAACGCTGGCTAACGGTGCCCTGAAATCTTCGGCGCGCCCGGCGAAGCGTGCTCAACGGCTTGTTGTTTAGAAGGGTCAGCCGGCGGGCCGTATGAACCACTGAAATTGAACGTGACGCCGGGCGAGGGCAGGGTAGCGAGTGCGACCGGTTGAGCCGGCTGCCTTGTAGACGAGAAATGGACAGCCAGTCCACCCAGCAGCACGCCGGTCAATAACGCAGCCCCAGTCCAGAGTTTCGAGAGCCGTGGCATTTGTCCCGAGGACTCCTTCGCCGTTTGCGAAATCCATTTCAGCTCCACCGCTATATCGTGAGCTGACTGCCTGTTCTCAACATGTTTCGTTTCCGAGTGAAGGGGTGTCGGCCTAAGCAGGTAATTTCATGATCCGCAACAAATGGTGCATGGTGCGGGGTGCGAACCTGAGATGGATCCATTCGGTCACGCCCTGCTGTGAGCAGCATCACCGTGCTTGGGGGTATCGAAGCGCAAAATGACAGCATGCAGTAGCAACACGCGAAGTCCTGCCCTAAAATTCAGTTTCGGTCAGTGCTGCTCTACTCGGTTGTTGACCGCAGAAACAAGCGAGAGGAGGCCGCATGACAGTACGAACGCAAATCGTTGTCCTCCTGCTCCTTCTCTCCTGTGCGCGCGCGGCTGACAAGCCCAAGTTACCCGACCAGGTTTTTGCAGCCAAGACGATTGCTGTCATTGCCCACGTGGGCAGAGTGCCCGCTGCCTCCGATCTCAAACGTGAGTCCAAACTGAAAGCTGAAGCAGAAAAGGAACTGCGGAAAGAACGCTACTTCGACGTCGTAAGCGACCCGGATCAAGCCGACCTCGTGCTGCTTGTACTGGGCGGGGGCGAATCTGTTTGGAAGGAATTGTTCTCCCCCTCTATCCTTCTTCCTCCGGGGATTCCGCCCCGCCTCTGGGACACGTCCGAGGTAATCGGTGTTGTTGTGTCGGGCGGCCAGCAACCACGTTGGTCTGCCGTACCGCTCTGGGTAAGCGAAGAGGGTACAGCCCGCTCCGTTAGCCACAACTTTCACGACTATCTGAGAAAGCGTGGGAAACCCCGCCCCGGGGCCCAAGCTCGAACCGAAGTACCTGAGTCGCAGCCCGCAGAGGAGAGACAATCCCCGCATAGAAATGCTGATGTTCCCCCGGAAATCTTGAGCGCCAAGACCGTTTCGTTCCTGTACTTTCTCCGGGACTGGCCAGAGGGTTCCCCGGATGCCCCACGAGTCGGGCCGGGGGGATTTTCGGTTGCAGAGAGCCTGGAAAGGTGGGGGCGCTTTGCGCTTATCGAGAATCCCGAGAAGGCAGACCTGGTCTTTGCCGTCTACCGCGACTGGTGGGATGACGTCGATGATCTAGGCCGGCAGGCACTGCTGATCTTTCGAGGTGGGCAGCGCCCGGATTGGGCGAGCATGCCCCAGTGGATGGAGAATTCGGACGACCGGGAACTCTGGAGGGAATCCCACCTTGTTCAGTTGCTTCGCAAGGACATAGAAGCAACGGAGCGGGGAAGCAAGTTGTCCATCGCGCCGGAGCAGAGCACGTCGCCACCGAGCGCCGCACCGATTTCAGTGGCTTCAACCGGAGACCAGCCGAAGGTGTTCGTATTCGTGCAGCGCAGCGATCGCCACGCCAAGTATAGTACTCCCGAAGTATTCCACGACGTCTTGAACGATCTTTTGGACTACCTCAAAACCAAGAACGTAGCCATCGCAGTGGATGAAGTCGGCGGACGCAATCACGCCCATGCGGCAACTCCGCTGGATACGATCTTCACGATCGCACGCGGTGCCAGGGCCAGCAGCGTGATGTATGTCGTGGTCGACCGGCCGCTGACGCAATGGCTCAAGATCACTGTGCAATGCTTCGAGATGAACCACAAACAGCTGTGGCAGGAAGAAGCCCTGAGTGGCGCTGGCGGACTGACGAACCGCCACGGATTCGAAGTAGCCACGAATAAACTTCATACGCAGCTCGATAAGCGCGTCGGTCAGGATGGATTGCCCATTGTCCCGATCGCAAAGGAACCTGTGGCGGAAAAGCAATAGCAACTTCCTCAGGCGCTGCCAGAAATGACCGTTGCACTCAGAGCCCCCGGAATACGCGTGTAAACGCCGGTTTCACATTCCAGACGCTCTAGAGAGAAGCTGCTAGCTTGATGGTTGAGATCGGCCCCACTACCTGCCAGAGGAGGGGTCTCATGAAAACCGCCGGCGTTGTCCTTCTCGCTTTGTTGGCCCAGGGCAGTTCATTTGCAGAAACCTTCAAACCACCCCACGAAGTTGTGTGCGCCCATACGCTTGCAATCCTGCCGCACTCGGACGTGAGCGCCAAGATGGTGGAAGCGGCAGCAATAGAGGTTCGCAAGGGTGAAATCTTCGAAGTGGTGCAAGATCCTAACCAGGCGGACCTGGTGATGCTTTTCTGGGACCATCTTGGCGTAGTCATGACTGGAGGCGCGCAGCCGTGGAATCCACGGCCACTGTGGATCATCCATCGCGAAAACGCGATTCAGGTCGCCCACTCTCTCCGAACCGAATCTTGTCGAAGATTTCAAAAAGCACATGGCAAAGCTCGAAGCGCAAACAGCCCGACCAGAGCCCCAGAAACAATGATCCGAGCTTGATTGCAACCCCTTCCAGGCGACCACTCCCAGATCGCTAGCTGCCCGGAGACTGGGAACCCGGCTCGTAGTTGGTGTTAAATCGCCATAGCACCAACTACGGCCTCTGACTGCTAACGCCTGATCTATAAAGGGGAACGTCAAGAGAAATATCTCTCCCTCGACCGGAAGTGGAGAAATTTTCTTTGACTTCCAGCCCCTGTCCGCGGTGCGAGGTGCTCGGTCTGCTCTCTCCCCCCTGTTGCTTTTGGGTTTTGCC
>JAIQFZ010000089.1 GCA_020073015.1 Terriglobia bacterium
TGAACGTCCAGCCCAATATACTTTTCACTGCTCATCGAGGGTGCTCCTTTCGTAGGTGTTCATGCGAACGATGACAACCTACTCCAAAAGGGGCGCCCTCTTATAATGCGATTACACTCAATGGAGAGGCTTATACCGTAGTGGGTATCCTGCCTGTGAGCTTTGCCGATGACTATTCCGCCTCTTTTGCACCACACTCCCGAGTCTGGATAGCGGGACTGAACCTTCAGCCCGAAGGCCGCGAGTTTCATGATTACCACGGCTCAGGCGCAGACCGAAATGGACACGATCGCGAGCCGGATCGAGAAGCCGGTGCTCAGCCTTTGCAGGACTTCCCAATCGGAAATCGGCAACCAACGGCAAATGCCGGCGGTGGCGTTTATTCGACCAACCTCCAGCCGATTCGCGACGGCAAGATGAGTTGCGGTGCCTACGATGGAATCCGCACAAAGCAAGGCGAAAATCTAACAACTCTTCCCCAGCTCTCGCGACAACGGAGCGTAACTTGTATGAACGACGCACACTTAACCGAGGTCAAAGTACAACGAAGTCTATGACTGGAGCTCTGCCTCTAATGTGACTGGCGTCATGCCTCGCAGTGCGGTCGTTCCATTATGGGAACAAGGCATGCGGCACCAGCCGTCCACGCCGTCGAGGATGGAACAGCGAGAAAAACAAATGGGTCGTTATGGCAGCGGCAAACTAACTACAACCGACTATCTTGAAATTGGACGTTCGAACTCTCAGGCTGTCACCATTTCCCTGGATGAGCGGACTTCCTCCTTGATGCGTTGGATGTGGCCGCGTCCAAGCGCTTTTACCTCGCAGCCTAGCTCGAAGTAGCGGCGGATGTCATCATCTGGCAGAATCCCAAAGCAGTCGACAACGGCAATCGGCCCACCGGCCCAGCGAACGACACTGTCCGGCTTCAGTTGCAAATAGGGTGCGTGACGCACCGCAAGCACCAAGGCCTCCACCCCTCTGAGGGCCGAGGCCAGGTCCTTCTGCACATGAATGCCGCTGAGATCCTGTTGGTTACGGAAAAATCTGGACCACGAATGCCCCGGCGCAGGGTAGGTTTCCTGGCTCTCCAGCTCGTACCAATGATCGACATAGGGATCGTGCACGGAGATTTCCGCCCCCATCTCGGTAAGCTTGCGCACTACCAGCTCACTGCCGCTGTAACGCGTATCTCCCACATCCTCGCGGTAGCTTGCGCCGGCCAGCAGAACACGCGCGCCGGCGATGTATCTGCCCATGTTACGTAACGCGTCGCGAGTGAGCTCGGCGACATGCAGGCCGCGCGTGTCATTGACGTCAATAGCGACGGTGCTGATCTTGAAGACGCTGTCTCCGTCTTCAAAGCCCAAAATGTGACTGTAGGCCCAGTATCCCAGCCCGCCGTCTTTTGGCAGGCAGTATCCGCCGATCCCCGGACCAGGAAAAATGATATTGCTGTGCGTAGGCCTCATCTTGATGGCTTTTACTACTTTTATGAGATCCACGCCGTTGCGCTCGGAGAAAATCGACCATTCGTTCAGGAACGCAAGAATAGTGGCGCGATAGGAATTTTCGATGATTTTGGTGGTTTCCGACTCGATCGGTCGATCCATCACGGTAAGTGGGAATTGTTCGACATTGATCACCTCGTTCAGGAACTTAATCACCCGCCTCTTGGCTTCGACGCTGCAACCCGAGCAAACCCGCCAGAAATCGCGAATGCTCTTTACGTATTCTCTGCCAGGCATAACGCGCTCGAAGCTGTGCGCCAGAAGCGGCTCCGTTTGGATGCCGCGAGCACGGAATGCCTTCCTGAGGATCGGGAGCGCCACAAACTCCGTCGTGCCTGGAGCAACCGTGGTTTCAATCAGCACGAGGCATTCGGGTTGAATCTTTTCGCCCATCGTCTTCAAGGTTGCCTCGAGCGCCGCCATTTCGGTCTCACCGGTTTTCATCATGCCCAGATCTTGCTTGGAGTAGTCGCATTGAACGTCGACCACGACGCAGTCCGCCAGAGCCAGGCAGTCGGGGTTGTAGGTAGCCGTGAGCGTCTTCTTTTCCAGAACGCAACGGGCGATCATAGGGTCAACTTCGGGGTCCTCCGACTTCACTGGCGACTGCCCGCGGTTTAGCAGTGGCGTCTTCCAATAGCTCCGCGTGCTAGGCCGCTGGCATCCAATGACGAACTTGCTCGAATGGTCGTTCTTCTTATGGACCGTGTCGGCAACGATGGCTGCCATCACTGCCCCTACAAAGCCCAAGCCCATCACGACAACAACCTCTTTACCGTCCTCGCGTGCGGCGGCCGCAAGTTCCTGGAGCCGTCGATATTCGATTGCATAATCTTCCTTGGTTGGCAGAGCAAACCGTTCGCCGGTTGGACTGATGGAATATTCTGGCATGTTGATCCTCGCTGGAATTTGCAGAACGTTGTTTTCCCAAAAGCTCTCAATCAGGGGAATGGCCGGTATTCAAGGGGGAAAAGTAGCGATTAATGATGGGCCGAACCGACCAGTCCGATATCTAACCCGAAGGCAGGAGTAATCATGCCATGAACAGGTGATTTGTGCCTGTGATGGCAATCACACCGTCGTGTCACACCACCGCGGACGGATCTCACCCGGTCACAAGTAAACACTTGTGAGGGAGGC
The DNA here is from genome assembly GCA_020073015.1 of Terriglobia bacterium. Classification (GTDB taxonomy): domain Bacteria; phylum Acidobacteriota; class Terriglobia; order Terriglobales; family Acidobacteriaceae; genus Acidiflorens. The sequence continues at coordinate 2,652 of JAIQFZ010000089.1, forward strand.
CATTTCTGGGGTAATGCCCTAGCCGTGTACTTTGCCGTGGCATGCGGAACAGAGCGTGATCAGGTTTTCTTCTGAGTCGGCTCCCGAATGACTGCGGAACTTCTTGTGGTGCACCTCAAGGTTCGACATTGTGCCGCAGGATTGACACCTCCAGCCGTCGCGACGCAGGATCTGCTGGCGCAAACCTTCGTACGACAGGGGATCCAGCCGTTGGCGAGCGGCTTTTGGCCGAATCATTCTCACGACGCCTTCTCACGCATGCTCTCAAGGAAACTCTGCTGGTGTTCGCCGGGTAAGAAACGAAAGAACCGCGTCATTGAAAACAACAACATCTCTGGATTCGGGTCGCCGAGGTTAGCCCCCGCCAGTGGCCTGATTTCTATTGATATTCGCCGTATGTTCGCCTATTATCGATGCGTGCCGGAAGTCCTGCCATGCTCGATTTGTATTCTGCCCCTGTCCGTCCTTGGCGGCCAATGCAGCCATCATGTTTGGCGACAGTTCTTGAACGGAGCAGGGTACTGAGACTCACGTTTGTGCACTCTGGTTGCACGGGCAAGTTTGTGCACCCCGAGTGAAATGGGAAGGCAAGCCGACCTCCACCTTGGAGACAAAGTATGTGCTACAATAGTATCACTCTTGTGCTACATTGAAATTACGATGCAGCCGGTTTTCGAGGAGGTAAGTCATGAAGCATGGCGCCCAATCCGGTTCCTCACACAGAAGGAAACATACGGGAAGGGGGGGCGGGCGTCCCATGCGTTCGAGCAAGTTGCGCGACGTGATGGACATTGCCGAGACGGAAGGACTGCTCGAGGGCGAGCGCACCCAGGTGGTCCGAGGAAGAATGCCGGAAGCCCTCGTGGCCAGGGCAAAAAAACGCACCGGCATTGATTCTGACACGGACCTGATCGAGGTGGCGCTGGCCAACATTGCGGTTGCCGACGACTACGCGGACTGGCTGCTTTCCCGGCGCGGCGCGATTGGTAGCGAGGCTGAGCTTGAGTTCTGAATTTCAAGGCACGCTCAGGCGGCTCAAACCCGACAAGCATCGAGCGCACCTTAGACCGCGGGCCGAATCGGAGCTTGAATTCCTGGGAACGACCAGCCATCGACCCGCGAAGCTGCTCTACGATACGACGGTCTACATCGACATTCTTCAAGGTTGTTTTCCGCAACACGGCGAGGCGATGTTGCGGGCGACTGAGGCATGGCATTCGCCTGTTACGGAAGCGGAGCTGGCGGCGACCTGCGGCCTGCTCGATCCCACCCACTCCCAAATGCGCAAGATCATCGAGCAAATTGCCGCGGTCATCGACCGTCGACCCAGCTACCGCACGATCCCACCCGATTCCGAGAGCTGGCGGGAGGCGGGAGTATTGTCCGGCACCCTGGCCCGAACCCAGGGATACGGACCAGAACAGCGACGCCGTATCTTGAACGACGCCCTGCTATTCGTCACCGCCCGAAAGTATGGGTGTGTGGTCTTGTCGCGTAACGTTCGAGACTTTGACTTGTTGCAGCAACTGGATCCCTCGGGGAGAATCATGTTCTACAGAATTGGTGCTCCGTAAACACTGTGGTTCGCAAAAACTCACGTGCGGCTGGTAAGAGCTTCGTCCGCGCCGTGCGTAGCTCTGTGATTGCAATGCATTACTGCGATCGATGTATCAGCCACCCGAAAGGGCGTTTACCGAGATGCCTGAACGGTGAACCGGCAGACGCGAGTTTGCGAACGAGGGAATCCTCCTCCATCGCACGCCCGAACTCGCCCTTCGGCGTCGCCAATGGGTGTCAGTCAAGGTCAGGTATTCAAAGGAGAGCGTACCCGACCCGTGACGTACTTCTGGATGTGGCGACCAATTCGGCAAGTGTATCGATTGGATTTAGAGGCGTTGGCAGCTGATTACCTTACTGATTCTCCAGCCACCTTTAACTTGAACACCAGGGCAGAAGTTTGGTAAGTGTACCTTACGTAAGCGGGAAGCTTACCCTTTACCTTCTCGGGTCGGTGATCCGGAGGGGGTACAGGCTCCGGCGGGAGGCTGGAGGTCCCAAAGACTTCGAGGGATTCGAGGCCGAGGGTCACGTTGCATTGGTTCGTGTGACTTGAGGACTTGAATGCCCCACTCGCCAGTCTTGCTGGTTAGGCCGAATATCCCTGCGGACGTTCTTCTGACGCCGCAAATCCTTTCCCAGCCTAGGTATCAGAAACAGTGCTCGGGCTCAGCCCAAGAGCGAATTCGCTCGGGCTGCCATCGGCAAGGTCTTCACAGGCTCTGTAGATTGAGAAGGGTCAGCAAGCTGGAATTCATTCTGAGAATCTCAAGGGGTACGCGATGCTGAAAAGTGTTTGCTTTACCCTACGGCAGCTAGACCAACTCGAAAAAAACGAGATGCGTCTCCGCCGTGCGATACGTGTGAGTCTCCTCAATTTGAGGTGCTTCGCCTCGTCAGGAATGGAAGAAGAAGCGTGTGTCCGAGCGTTAGTAAATGCTTCGAGGCAAATGACACATCTCGTTCCTGCAAGCTGACCATCGCTTCGGCCAAAGAAAGGAAGCCCGATCTAATCATCGTGACCATCGGTACAGCGGATCCCGACTACGTACTTGGTTCTGGCGTTGACCGGAATCGGACAGGGCAGGACCCTGATTCCGATAATCACTTCAACGGGACGGAGCGTCGGAAGCGTTGTACCGAGTGGGACGGCGAGATTACATCAGCAATCGATACGGTGAGAGGGGTGGAAGACATCCTCCTCATCCACTCAACGGATGGTCGCCCTGCTGGGCGCAACATTTTCATCGCTATTGCTTCGTTCCTTAGCGCGCTGGAACGGCAGGGGCGATATCTGCTGGAGACACAAGTGGCTCGGCAGACGGAAATCCGGGTTGAATATGAGATGGCTGATGACGACGATCCAAACGCCATTAATTAATGAGGAATACGGTGCAAATGAGGACTGCCAGGCTTCGCAAGGGACCGGCTACAGAAGCATCAGAGAAGGTAGGCAAACCAATACATCTGCAAAAAAGATAGACAGCAACCGTCGAAATTCACAGAAGTCTACTGGACCAAGAACACTTCGAGGAAAGAAGATGTCATCTGCCAATTCCTTTAAACACGGCGTTTTTGCAAAATGCGTATTGATCCGGGATCCAGACGGAAACGAAAGCCAAGCCGAGTACGACAATTTCTATGCCCTGTTGCGCCAACAATACATGCCCGTCGGCAGCCGAGAAGAAGGGTTGGTGAGTGAAATCGTAGATTTGTCTTGGAGGAAAAGAAGGGTGTTGCGTTGCGAAACCGGTCAAATCGATTTGAGGCTTGCTGACCATCGTTACCGCCGACAGCATATGAAGGTTAGTTTAGAAGGGTCACACACAGCCCTCGAACCCGCTGCTGAATTGGAATCGCTGACCGACCATCTCCTGCTTCCACCGAACGAAGAAGCAGATAAGTTGCTACGATACGAGAATATGTTTAATAAGCAACTGCGGCATCTGAATGCCGAACTCGATAGACTGCAGCAACGCAGGAAAGAAGCCCCGGGGCCAGCTCCGATAACGGCGGATTTGGGCCCGTCAAAATACTAGTCGAGAGACAAGTTGGACATTTGGATTCCCGGGGGAGTGAGGCAGTACAACTGTGGTTCTGCCGCGCTTCGGCGCAAAGCAGAGAGGAATCCGATGCTTGCGGCCGTTACCTGAATCGATCTGCTCTGCGGCGCGGCCAAGAACTGTAGTACGTTGCGACAGCCATAAACAATTAGAGACATATTATTAGTATCTACAAGACATAAGAAAGAAGTGGGCTTGGGGAACAGCGGGGGAGACTCCGATTCTGCGAAAACGAAGCCAACAAGTTATTTGTTATCGATGGAAGTGACATTCTGCCAGCGGCGGTCGTCGCTGGCGACCGGACGGCTCTCGTAGCGGGTTGCCGAACACCAGAACCGGGCACGGGAGACTGGAGATGAGGGAGGGGAAGCACTTCCCGCGAACCTGCCGACGGTCAGCTTCGCAAATCGCAGAGCACGAGGGCTATTGACAGTTCGCCATATGTTCGCCTAGTATCGGTCCGTGCGCAAACGCCCGCCATGCTCGGTTTGTGTTCCGCCTTTGGCCGGGGCTGGCCGCGACCAGAGCAGCCATCATCGCGGGCATTGGTTTTTGAGCGGAGCAGGGAACTAAGGTCCACGTTTGTGCAAGCTGATTGCATAGGAAAGTCTGTGCACCCTGAGTGCACGGAAGGGGGTAGAATGGTATCTCATCATGGTAGAATAGTACCATTATGAGCTTGAACATCAAGAACAAGGAAGCGCACAAACTCGCGCAGCAGCTCGCCAAGCTTTCGGGAGAAAGCATGACCGAAGCAGTCACCGAAGCGGTGCGGGAGCGTCTGGAACGTATCCGTCGTGAACGCGGAGTCGCACTTTCCTCCCGGTTGCTGAAGATTGGAAAGGACTGCGCGGCGCACCTCAAGGAGCCCTATCGCTCCATGGATCATGATCGCCTGCTCTATGACGAGAAGGGGCTGCCGCGATGATTCTCGATACATCGGCTGTCATCGCTATCCTTCGCGCGGAACCTGAGGCGCCCGCGTTTGCGCATGCGATTGAGACGGCCACCCACATACGTATCTCTGCGGTAAATTACGTCGAAGCAGCCGTCGTCATCGATGCTAGCCGGGATCCGATCGCGAGCCGTCGATTCGATGACCTGATCGAGGAGGCGCAAGTGGTCATCGAGCCCGTCACCGAAGCGCAAGCGCGAATTGCACGTCAAGCTTATGACGACTTTGGCAAGGGACCTGGCCACCCCGCAAAGCTGAACTTCGGGGACTGTTTCGCGTACGCCCTGGCCAAGGCAAAGCGGGAACCGTTGCTGTTCAAGGGAGACGACTTCTCGCATACCGACATCACAGTCGCCGTTGCGTAGAATGCAGTCGATTCTAGCGTTCATATTCGGCCACGATTCCAGGTCCAATTGCTCCCGATGCTGTGGCAACTAGCAGGTCCAGCGCAAGAAAAGCTCGTCTGCAGCCCACAGGGTTCGGGTGGTCGCGACGTCGGAGGCGGAGCCGGTTGCGCTCAAAAAGGTGCGTGTGTATACTTGACGTATATACATATGGGAGGTTGCTGCGTGGGCACAGCGCGGGTTTTTCGTTCCGGAAACAGTCAGGCGGTCCGGCTGCCGAAGCAATTCCGCCTGAAGAGCAAGGAAGTGGAGATCTTTCGGCGGGGAGATGAGATCGTCCTGCGGGAAAAGGATGAAAACATGGCGCGGGCATTTGATCTGCTGGCGGGTTTGCCCGAGGATCTCGCCGTGGTTGCGCGCGAGAAGGATCAACCGCAGAAACGAAAGAGACTGTAATGGAGCCGCGCTATCTGCTGGACACGAACATCTGTATCTACATCCGGCAGAAGAGGCCGGAGGAGGTTTTGCGGCGCTTCCGCAAGCTTCGTCCCGGAGAAGCTGCGCTGTCGGTTATTACGTACGGCGAGCTACTCTATGGCGCAGCGAAGAGCGCGCAAAGGGTGTTGGCGCTGGAGCGGCTGCGTGAGCTCGTGCGTTTGCTGCCTGCGCTTTCCTTGCCGGATTCGGCGGCCGAAGCATACGGATCGATTCGGGCGGAGTTGGAATCGAAAGGAGAGATGATCGGAAACAACGATCTCTGGATCGCCGCGCATGCCGTGGCTGCAGGGCTCACACCGGTTACAAACAATGAACGTGAGTTTCGGCGGGTGCGTGGGCTGAAGATCCAGAACTGGGCTGTGTAGCGAACCTCCGCGACCGAAATTTCACCCGGATGATTCGATAACCATGGAAGACCAAGTCGAAAGCAGCGTCTCCTCCATCAGGGATCATCCCCGGCTCTCGGCGGCTGAGGTGGGGACAGGGAAGGGAATCACTTCCCTAATCCGAAGGATGAACTATAACTTCCGGCTTGCCCGTCATTCGCCCGCAATCGGCGGCAGGCGCGGTGGAACTTCCAAATTTCCGGAAATGCACTCTTGGCGCGCCACAGAGGTCTCTCGTCCGCCCACGCCAGAGGCGACCCTGCCTATGCATCGAGAAACTTACGCAGCCCATCGGCTATCGGTGTTGTCGTTCCGCCCAGTCTGGCTATATACTCTCCGCGATAAATTCTACTGGCTGGGATCCCGGAGACTGCGATGACGTCTGTTCCCCAGGCTAATGATCGGGCTGGTGGAGTCACACTTCGCAGCAGCAGGCACGCGCCGTACATGATTGCTTTCCTCCTCTTTGCATGTGCCGCCGGCGCCACTTTCTACTTCGATCACTCGATGTCGGGTGGAATGCTCATGCCCGGCAACTGGACCATGAGCATGATGTGGATGCCGATGGGCAGCGAGTTTACAGCTGCAGCAATCTTTACACTGATGTGGCTGGCCATGATGGTGGCCATGATGTTGCCCTCGACCATGCCCATGCTGCTTCTGTATCGCCGGGCCGCAGCTCTTCGTGGCGAGGACCATCTTGCATGGGCGATGTTTGCCGCCGGGAGCGGGTATTTTTTCGTCTGGACACTCTTCGGAGTTGTCGCCTACTCGATCGGCGTAGTCATCACTCGAGGCGCAATGCACTGGGACAGCTTCAGCCGTGTATTGCCCTTGGCCGGCGGACTGGCGCTGTGCACCGCGGGAATTTACCAACTCACACCCTGGAAGTCGGCTTGCCTCAAGCACTGCCGCGATCCGCTAACGCTCATAACCGGTCATTTGCACAGTGGCCGTTTCGGCGCGCTTCGCCTCGGCATTCGCCACGGGGCCTTTTGCGCTGCCTGCTGCTGGGGGCTGATGCTGATTCAGCTCGTGCTGGGGGTGATGAACCTAACCGTGATGGTCGCTGTGGCTGTGGTAATCGCGATCGAGAAATTGTTCCCAAGAGGCGAGTGGTTAGCCAGGGCAGTCGGCCTGTCAGCGATAGCGGCGGGAGTGGTCATCACCGCCCTTTCCGTCCGCGCACTGTGAATTCCCAGGATCTCAGGGACAGCGCCGCGGTGGCAGGCAGTATCATGAGCAGCGATTGGAGGACACCATGCCCGATGTTCCTAAGTGGAGTGCAAAAGGGGACTGGTTCGACACCTGCAAGTGCAGCATTCCCTGTCCCTGCTGCTTTGCCCAACCGCCGACCTACGGTGACTGCGACGGTGTTCTCGCCTGGCACATCCGCGAAGGGAGCTACGGCGAGGTTCCGCTGGCGAGCCTCAATGTGATGGCGCTTGGTAGTTTTGCGGGTAATGTCTGGGCGGGCGCAAAGGTGGCGATGGGCGTCTTTATCGACGAGCGCGCGGATGAGCGTCAACGCGAGGCGCTGCGGATGATCTTCGGCGGCCAAGCAGGCGGTTGGCCCGGCCTGTTCGCGAAGCTCATCGCTGAAGTCCGAGGCATCGAGTATGTGCCCATTGAATTTGAAGTGGCGGATGATCTAGCGTCCTGGCGGGCCGAGATTCCGGGAAAAGTGCTCGCCAGCGCCGAGGCGCTCAGCGGTCCGACGAGTCTGCCGGGGAAGCGCGTGCAAGTGCACAACCCCGCTGGTTCGGAAGTCGGTCCAGGCACAATCGCCACGCAGGGCAAGGCCACAGCCGATCGAGCCGAGGCCTTCGGCTTCAAATGGGATTTGCCGGGGCGTTCCAGTAAGCATATGCGGTTCGACTGGTCGGGCCCTGACTCGGTCTGAAATTACAATCGTCCAGATATTCCAAACATTCTTGGCTGAGCTTTGCCCCTTAAGGGGTAGCATTCGTCAGGCAAGGGGGCGAGTCGTCGGCAAACAAGAAATTGACCCGGTTCCTTCCAGTTTGCCCGTTATCCGTGAGTGGCTGCAATCGATTCTCAGAAGCCGACGTATCATTACGAATCTGGTGAGATTTATGTCGTGAAGCGACTGTCCGTCAACCGCCACGCTCGCACCACTTGCGGTAGAGCTGTAGCGAGATTCGAATTGCTGATCACTCCTGATGTATTGCTGAGAAGGAATGGCTCTTTTCGAAATAGACGTACGACACGATTAACAAGACGAGAAAAAACAATGGGTCGATGATGAAGAAGACACTGAGCCGGGCATCTCCCCGGGCGAAGTGGGCGATGCTGGCCGAAAGCAGAGTAATGCCAAAACCAAAATAGGCAAACTCCTTTATTTTGAACGGGACACTCGGTATCAAGAGCGCCAGCACGCCCAGTATTTTCGCGGTCGTAAGCTCTATCTTGAAATAGTGCGGCAAGCCCAGGTGGACGAACGCCCCTTCCGGTCCGTTAGGAAAAGGAAAATGATCGTTAAAGATAAAGTTGATGATGCTGAATACCATAACGGCACAGACTATGCCTGTCGTCGTCCGGTAAATCAGTTTCTCGCGGTTCGTGAGCCTTTCACTGGCTCCTGTCATTACGTCCTCCTTGCTTACGCCTGTTGGTGCGCTCAATGCAACCCTCTTAAGCGGCTTTGCTGAAGTTTTTCATCCGCTCAAAAGACGATTGCCTTTCTCTGCGGTCTTGTTTCAGAAGTTTGTAAATGGCGTAGATTCCCGGAATCATGGGCAGGATGGCGGTGTACATTCCGGCAAAGTAGTAGGTCCCTGTTGCATGGATGTAATAGTTGGGCAAGTCAGAGATATAGACACCGTTTGCAAACAGATGCGACACCCTTTGAGGAGTTTCCGGATTGATGGCTGGCTTCAACAGCGGAAAAATGAAATGCGTGAACTCCGCCACTCCGGGACCGATGAAAATGAACCAGGCGAGAAAGCCCGCGAAACGGATTCGATAAAATAGCCCGATGGCTGTTAGGGCGTAGAGCGCCGGGCCTACGAAAGCAAATACGATCAGAAATCCGCGTTCTGTCCAGGTAATGTTGAACAACCTGCTCATCGCCGGTGCGAAACCTGTCAGGTATTCCTCCATCATGTGGACCTCAAGCGCTGCCACGGTTAGGAGGAAGCACGGCAGCATGATTTCGGGCGATGTCGGCCTCTTCAAATAAGAAGTCGACCACGCGAGGAGACCGATGAGGCCTGAGCCGCCAACGATTATTACGGGCGGTAGACCTATGTATCTGTAACCGAGCGCTGCCGCGAGAACAATGAAGCTGGCAGCCAGGGCGATATTGCTAATTTCCGTCGATGTGCTGCTGGAGTTCAAGGAATCTCCTTTGATTTGAAAATAAATAAGCCTTACTGAGCTGTCAGGTGTGTCTTGGGGGCCGATCGCGTGGACCGTCCGCTTGGGATAAGAAAGGCTGAAGCCAATCCAAGAACAACAGACCCACCGGCGATTGCGAGTGATTCCCCGAGTCCGGGTTTTGCTGTCATCAGCAACACGATCCCGAGAAACACTGCGATTCTGATAGCGAGCGAGATCTTGAGGAAAGGGTGCCGCAGCAGGTCCAGGATCTCTGATTGATTCATCTTGCCCTTCGCACTCAGGCGCTGCACGTAACGGATGCGTCTGCCTGACACTGCGCCCAACGGTGCCATTAGAAGAAAGGCTGCAATTGTAACCTTGAGCCACGCCAAGCCGAAACCCGACATTTGAATCGTCAGGAAGACTCCAGTGAGAAGAATGACAAGCAATGATCCAAGGGCAATTCTGGAAAGGCTGGGAACCGGCTCAATCCAGAGTTGCACCTCGCTCAAAGTGGAAGCCCGCCGCAAGCGAAATAACGAGAGCACCTCCAAGCTCAAGCAAGCGAACATGGCAAGCACCGCTGTGATATGTGCGAAGAGAACAAACGAATAGAGCGTCATCTTGTGTCCTTTCTGATTAGTTCGAGATTCCTACGATCTTGCCGACCCAAGAACAATTCTCCGCTGCCCTGATCATGAAGTCGGCCACATCCGCGCGCGCGATCTTGAACCCGAACAGTGGCAGATGGCCCTCCCGAACGCGGTATTTTCCAGTGTAGGGCTTGTCGGTGAGCTCCGGCGGGCGCACCATCGTCCAATCGAGCTGACTATTAGCGAAGACTTGCTCCATCGCCGAGGCATCATTAACAACCTGTCGCAAAAACAATCGACCGAGCAGGTAGGCTGGCGGGAAGATGGCATCCTTGAACAGGAAGGCAACCGATTCCACCACCACCCGCCGGACATTGGTCTTCACCATGGCTCCTATCAGCGCGTCGGCGAATTGTTGCAGGAGATGAGCGTCTGCTTTCGACACAGGGAGCCGTGGCCCGAATGCTGACACAACGGCATCGTGGCCTTGAATGACCGGTTGTAGATCAGCACTGCTCAACAGATCTCCCTGCTTCACTGCGATCTGACCGCCAAACGGCTTCAGTCGATCCGGCGAACGGACCAGCGCCGTGACCGAATGGCCGCGCTGCAAGGCCTGCCGGACGACTTCCATGCCCGTTCCCCCGGTGGCCCCCAATACGACCAACTTCATAGTTGACCTCTGTTCCAGAGCGCCTCGAACCGTTAAGCGCCGGATGTTGTTGCTTATGCTCCTTTTTGCAGTTCCTGCGGTTTCGGTGGCTGATATGCTCCGGGCCCCGTTCGCGCAGCAACGTTGAGCCGATTCCATCCGTTGATCGCCACAATGGCCAACGTCAGGTCGGCCAGTTCTTTTTCCGTCAGGTGCTTTCGTACTTTCTCGTACACGTCGTCCGAAACGTGGCCTTCCGTGACTCTTGTTACCGCCTCCGTCCAGGCCAATGCTGCACGCTCGCGTTCCGAGTAATACGGAGACTCCTCCCATGCATCCAGGCCGTACAGCCGCTGCTCGGTCTCGCCAGCGGCTCGCAGGTCTTTCCAGTGCATGTCGATGCAATAGGCACACCCGTTAACTCGCGAGGCGCGCAGGTAGACAAGATTGCGAAGCGGTTCCTCAATCGCTGATTGATGGAGATATTTCTCCAGGCTGAGCATGGCTTGGACGACCGGATAAGCAACCTTTAACAAATCGATTCTTGGTTTCAAGTTGACCTCCGTGCCGGATTGCCTGAAGGCGTCCGGCTCCCCGTTCTCGATTCATATTGGATATAGATAACTATAATGAGTACAGGATGCTATAATTTTGCCGTTGGCGAGAATAAAGAAGCGCTCCTACAAATCACTGGTTCGCGAACGACAGGCTGGCGACACCCGCCGCCGCATCGTTGAAGCCACCCGGCAGCTTTTGCAGAACGAAGGCTATGACGGGATGACCATTGAAGCGATTGCGCGGCGGGCGGAGGTCTCCGCCCAGAGCGTCTACGCGATTTTCAAGTCGAAAACCGGGCTGCTCATCGCGCTGCTGGACCAATCCATGTTCGGACCCGACTACGAGGAGGTCGTGCGCCAGACACTCAGCGCGACCGATCCCGAAACCCGTTTGCGGCGCGCCGCTGCCGTTTCCCGACAGATCCGCGGCGCGCAGAGCGCAGCGTTCGATCTGATGCGAAGTGCAGGTGTTGTGGCGCCGGAACTAGCCAAGTTGGAGCAACAACGCGAGCATCTGCGCTACGAGAAGGAGGAAGGCATGATCAACTTCCTTCGCGATACAGGAGCGCTTCGGCCGGGGCTTAGCCACAGGACCGCGAGAGATATCTTCTGGATGCTCACGGGAGGGGATGTGTACCGCATGCTTGTGCGCGAACGTGGGTGGTCACCCCAGAAATACCAGAACTGGCTTGCCGACACGCTGGTGCGCTCGCTCCTGAGGAAGCGCGAATCCCGTGCGAAGTCCGGCAGAGAAACCTAGTTCAGTAGGGCACGTTTGCAGAAGACGCTGGACCATTAGTGCCCTCTACCGCCATCCGGAAAATGGCCGGATTGGTCCACGACACTCGCAGATCTCGCGAAACAGCCAGGAGTGGCTCCGTATAGCGAGTGAGAACGACAACGTACTCCATGGTTCCTCAATCTTTCACAGTTTCGAGCGCTGGCGTCGCTGAATCAGCGGCGGTTCGATCAGAACCCAGCGCGAGAGTAATAAAACCGCCGCATTGGTAAAATGTTAGCCACGATTACCAACCCATTTGGCCCATCCGCCTAAGAATAATCGCGCTGTAGTTGTTCATGCGCTCGGGTCGTCGCTTCAGGGGAGCCGGCAGAATTGCAGCGAGCCGTGCCGCCTGTTGCCGGCCGATATTCCGGGCTGCGGTTTCGTCGTAGTAACGACACGCCGACTCTGCACCATAAATACCGGGGCCCCATTCGACCACGTTGAGGTATATCTCCAGAATGCGCTGTTTGCCGAGGACGAATTCGGCCACCGGTACCAGTGTGACTTCTGCGCCCTTGCGAAGGATAGACCGGCCCGTTCCAAAGAGTAGGTTTTTTACGAGTTGCTGCGTAATGGTGGAACCTCCGCGAGTGCGCTCGCCTTCCAAATCGTCTTCGGCAGCGATTTGGATCTCGTGCCAATCGAATCCATGGTGCTGGTAGAAGTGCGCGTCCTCTGCGGCGATTACAGCGTGCTGGAGATCGGGCGAGATTTGGCTGAGCGGAATGAATTTGTAGCGTTCGCGATACGGCGTGTGGTGAATCCAGGCCTGCAAGCGGCGCT
>JAIQFZ010000090.1 GCA_020073015.1 Terriglobia bacterium
TGGCGGCGGAGGTGCTGGAGTTGGAGTCTTGCATCGACGGCCTGGCCCTGTTGGGGTTCGATGTCTATACCAAACGCCAGGAGAAGAATCGGCAAGCCCGGTTTGCCCAACTGCTTCCCAAGAACAAGGGAAGTAATAGCGCCCGTCGCCATTGCTACCGCATAGAACACCGGAACAAGACTCTGCTGAATCGTCGCACTTCTTTTGTGAAGAAAGAGTTCGATGGGAATTACCTGGCCGTGTTCGAAGCTGAAATGCGTGCCGGAGCGTGTTGAAACAGCGACAGACGTGCCTCAATAGTGTTCAAGCTTCGGGACTCCAACTCATTCGGCGTAATCGGCTGCCAGCTTGGAATTCGCAGATAAGCAGCGTGACTCTTCTCGTACCAATTGCACGCCTGTGCCCAGGCCTCGCTTCCTATCCGTGGCGTGCGGGACCTCTCGGCCCGTATGCGATTGACCTCTGCCAAGCCATAGTAGACATTTACAGCCGTATAGAGAGCTTCCAGATTTGGCTCATCGCCAAGCGAGAGTGGTTCGATGAGCGCCAGAGCTTTCTGATATTCGGTCAGGGCTTCGTCGAGATTCTCCTGTCGCAAGTGAATGCGCGCCACTCGGTCCAGAACGCCAGCGACCATGATGCAGTCCCCCACGTCCTTTGGATCCGATCGGCAGATGTCGCTGTAGTTGGCCAAGGCAACTTCGTATAGACGCATTGCGCCCTTCACGTCCCCGCTCTTCTCCAATCCCCCCGCCATCCAAAGCCTGATTATCGTCTCCAGACCCTTGGTTCCCGAATCCGTTTGCCTATCTGCGGCGATCTGTTCAAGACCATGACGCAAGGATGCAAGACCTTCCCGAATTCGACCTGCTCTCCATAGCGCATGGCCATACGTGGCATGGGCGGCCACCAGACCTTGGCGAAAAACCATGTTTTTCGGGTCCATTGCCACCAGTTTGACGGACGTTTTCAACTGTTTTCGGTAGTACGGCACCGATTCCTCAAAGCGGCCCGCGACCAGCAGCATGTCGCCCATGCGCTGGTATGCCAAATTCAGCGTATTCAGGTAAGTGAGCTTATTGTCTTGTTGGGAGATCTTCTCGAAAGTTCGTGTCGCTTGTTGGTAAAGGGGGACTGCCTGTCTCACGTGACCGGTTTCAAATAGATCGTCAGCCGTCAGAATACTTAAGAGGCCATGCCAACTGTTGAGATCGACGTCAGCAGGATTGGCTTTGGCTAGCCCTTCGACCAAGGCGAGGGCTTTGCGATGATTGTCCAGCGCCTTATACCAATCACCGGCAAAAGCACCGGTACCGTTTTCGCCGTAGGCTCGGCCGGTTGCGTCGTAATCCCTGGCCAGTTCTGTCAAAACCTCACGATTGCCCTGCTCCACCTGGCTTTGTTTCTCGGCGATCTTCATGGCCGCCTGGCAGTACTCCAGAGCGGTTCCGATATTGCCCAGGTACTCGGTGTTGAGTCTGCACAATTCCCGATTACTCGCCGCCAGCGCGATCAGATCTGCGGAATTCGGTTTCGTTTCTAACTTGACAATTTGCTCTCGAATGGCTAGCGCCTTATGAAAACTCCAATGGCGAATATCACCTGCTGAACCCGTTGACCATCAGCAAGCTGCAACATGCCGTCCGCCAGGCGAGCTTCAAGACGTTTGAGGAATACTCCGAACTGATCGACAACCAGAGCCGTAACCTGGCCACGTTGCGCAGCCTGATGCAGATCAAGAAGGCCGAGAGCCCGGTTCCAATCGAAGAGGTGGAACCTGCAAAAGAGATCGTCAAGCGCTTCACGACGGGCGCCATGTCGTTCGGTTCAATCAGCAAGGAAGCACACGAGACGCTGGCCATCGCAATGAACCGCATCGGTGGGAAGTCGAACACGGGCGAAGGCGGAGAAGACGAAGCGCGTTTCAAGCCCGACCCCAACGGCGATCTGCGGCGCAGTGCCGTCAAGCAAGTCGCCTCGGCGCGCTTTGGCGTGACCACGAATTATCTGGTGAACGCCGATGAGCTTCAGATCAAGATGGCTCAGGGCGCCAAGCCGGGCGAAGGCGGGCAACTTCCCGGACATAAAGTCGATGAGGTCATCGCACGCCTGCGCCACTCAACCCCCGGCGTCGGCCTGATCTCCCCGCCTCCACATCACGACATCTATTCGATCGAAGACCTGGCGCAACTGATCTACGACCTGAAGAACGTCAACCCGCAGGCGCGCATCGCCGTCAAACTGGTCGCCGAAGTTGGCGTCGGGACGGTGGCCGCGGGTGTTTCCAAGGCCCATGCCGACGTGGTTCTGATCAGCGGAGACAGCGGCGGCACCGGCGCATCTCCGTTGAGTTCGATCAAGCATGCCGGCATTCCGTGGGAACTCGGCCTGGCCGAAACGCAGCAAGTACTGCTGTTGAACGATCTCCGCAGCCGCATCCGCGTGCAGACCGATGGCAAGCTCCAGACCGGCCGCGACGTGGTCATCGCAGCTCTGTTGGGCGCGGAAGAATTTGGGTTTGCCACCACGCCGCTGGTCGCAATGGGCTGCATCATGATGCGCAAGTGTCACCTGAACACCTGTTCGGTCGGCATTGCGACGCAGGATCCCGCGCTGCGCAAGCACTTTCAGGGGCAGCCGGAACACGTCATCAATTTCTTTTTCTTCATCGCGGAGCAGGTTCGCCAGTACATGGCACAGATGGGCTTCCGCAAAGTGGACGAGATGGTGGGGCGCGTCGAAATGCTCGACGTGCGTCCGGCCGTCGATCACTGGAAAGCGCGCGGTGTGGATTTGTCGGCCATCCTGTACGCCCCGCCGGTGCCAGGCCGCGTGGCGCGCCACTGCGTGCATAAGCAGGACCACGGCCTCCAGCAGGCGCTCGATCACGAACTCATCAAGCTCGCTCAGCCCGCGTTGGAGACTCGCACGCCAGTCGAAATGAGTTTCCCGATCCGCAATGTGCATCGCACGGTCGGCGCCATGCTGAGCGGCGAAATTGCGCGCCGCTATGGTTCCGAGGGCCTGCCCGACGACACCATCCGCGTTCACCTGACCGGCTCAGCCGGCCAGAGCTTCGGGGCATTCCTGGCCCGCGGCGTCACGCTGACCCTCGAAGGCGACACCAACGACTACGCGGGCAAAGGGCTCTCCGGAGGCCGGTTGGTTGTCTATCCGCCCAGGAAATCCGGATTCGCCGCTGAAGAAAACATCCTCATCGGCAACGTCGTGCTCTACGGCGCCACCAGCGGCGAAG
Source organism: Terriglobia bacterium (assembly GCA_020073015.1). Taxonomy (GTDB): domain Bacteria; phylum Acidobacteriota; class Terriglobia; order Terriglobales; family Acidobacteriaceae; genus Acidiflorens. The sequence continues at coordinate 3,257 of JAIQFZ010000090.1, forward strand.
CGTTCTTCAACGGAGTTGCGGGCGAACGTTTTGCCGTGCGTAACTCCGGAGCCACGGCTGTGGTGGAAGGGGTCGGCGATCACGGCTGTGAATACATGACCAAGGGCACGGTGCTCGTACTCGGAGCCTGCGGGCGGAATTTTGCCGCCGGCATGAGCGGCGGCCTCGCCTACGTCTTCGACGAGCGCGGGGACTTCGCCGAGAAACGGTGTAACGCGGCGGCGGTCGATCTCGAACCTGTGATCGAATTACAGGATGTGCAGATCGTGCGCGATCTGGTTACGCGGCACTGGGAATTGACAGGCAGTCGGCGCGCTCGCTGGATTCTCGACAACTGGGTTGACACGCTGCCGCGGTTCGTCAAAATCTTCCCGCACGAATACAAACGGGTGCTCGGCATCAACCGCCCCGCGCCTGCCAAAATCCCGGAACCGGTGCCCATGGTCGCGCTGGCGGAGCAGGTGCAGCATGGGTAAGACCACGGCCTTCATGGAGCACGCGCGCGAGTTGCCCCAGCGCCGCCCCATCACTCAGCGCGTGAACGACTGGTTCGAGATTTACCAGGACTTCCCGGAGGACAGGCTCCGCAACCAGGGCGCGCGCTGCATGGATTGCGGCGTCCCGTTCTGCCACACCGGTTGTCCGGTGAACAACATCATTCCCGACTGGAACGACCTGGTGTACCGCGGGCGCTGGAAAGAAGCGGTGCGGCAGTTGCACGCCACCAACAATTTCCCTGAGTTCACAGGACGAATCTGTCCCGCGCCCTGTGAAGCAGCCTGCGTGCTCGGCATCAACCAGCCGGCGGTGACCATCAAGAACATCGAAAAGAGCATTATCGAGCGCGGGTTTGAAGAGGGATGGATCCGTCCCGAACCACCGCGTCGGCGCACGGGCAAAAAAGTCGCCGTCGTAGGTTCCGGACCCGCGGGGCTCGCCGCCGCGCAGCAGTTATGCCGCGCCGGCCACTCCGTGGTGGTGTACGAGAAAGCCGACCGCATCGGCGGCTTGCTGCGTTACGGCATCCCTCACTTCAAGCTCGAAAAACACATCATCGATCGCCGACTTGAGCAGATGTCGGCCGAAGGCGTGCAGTTCGTCACCAACGCGCATGTGGGCAAGAATGTGGCGGTGGAGGATCTGCAAAACGAGTGTGACGCGATCGTTCTTGCAGGTGGCTCCGAGCAGCCACGCGATTTGAAAGTTCCCGGCCGCGAACTGCGAGGCATCCACTACGCGATGGAATTCCTGCCCCAGCAGAACCGGCGCTGCCAGGGCGACGAACTGGATCCCGCGTCCGACATTCTGGCCACCGGCAAGCGCGCGGTGATCATTGGGGGCGGCGATACCGGCGCCGACTGCCTGGGAACCTGCCACCGGCAAATGGCGAAGTCTGTGCACCAGTTTGAAATCATGCCGATGCCGCCCGACGAGCGCTCGCCGCAAACGCCCTGGCCGCTCTGGCCGATGCAGTTGCGCACCGAAGCCGCGCACGAAGAAGGCGGCGTCCGGGATTGGAGCATCGCCACCACGTCGTTCGCCGGCGATGCAAACGGCAACGTGACCAAACTCCATGCCGTGCGAGTCGGACCTCCGCCGAAGTTTGAGCCGATTCCCGGCACCGAGTTCACCGTCGATGCCGACCTGGTGCTGATCGCGATGGGCTTCCTGGGACCGGTTCGGAACGGCATGATCGAGCAACTCGGAGTCGACCTCGACCCGCGCGGAAACGTGGCCACCGACGACAACTCCATGACCTCGGTGCCCGGCATCTTTGCCGCCGGCGACATGCGCCGTGGCCAGTCACTCGTAGTGTGGGCCATCGCTGAAGGCCGGAAAACGGCTGCTTCAGTCGATCGCTATCTGCAAGAAATCAATCACGGGAAGGTAGTTCATTCGACGGTTGCCACCGAACGGAGAACAGTGGCATGAAGAGAAGTTCCATTCGTGGGCTATAATCCGCACGAGCCATGGACTTCAGTCAACTCATCACATTTCTCGAAGTTGCGAAGCTTGGAAGCTTCTCGCGCGCCGGACAGAAAGTGTTCCGCTCGCAATCGGCCGTCAGCGCGCAGATCCGGCAACTGGAGCAGGAATACGGCGACCGCCTGCTCGACCGCTCCGGCAAAGACGTCACCCTGACTCCTGCCGGTCGAGTGCTGCTCGCCTACGCCGAACGCCTCATTCAATTGCGCGACGAGTCCAAGCTCGCCGTCTCCGACCATGGCGGCGCCCCGCGCGGCAAACTCGTCGTCGGGGCCAACGAAGCAACCTGCCTCTACGTTTTGCCCGACGTGTTCGCGAAGTACTGCAGCCTCCATCCCGAAGTCCAGCTCAGCATCTATCGCAATTTCAGCTACAAAATCATCGAAAAGCTCGAAAACGGCACGATCGACGTGGGCATCGTTACGCTCCCGGTCAAGTCACCCAAGCTGAAAACGACGGCGATCTTTCGCGACCAGTTGATGTGGATGGTGAATCCGCAGAATCCCCTGGCCAAGCACGAAGTCATATCAGTCAGCGAGATTGCCAAGCAGCCCATGCTCTTGCCCAAAACCGGATACACGCGCCGCCTGATGGATAAACTGCTGCGCCCCCATGAGTCGGACCTGCAGATCCGCATGGAATTGCCCAGCGTGGGCATGATCAAGAGCTTTGTGGCCGCCGGACTCGGGGTGTCGCTCGTCAGCGCCAGCTTTGCGCGCGACCAGGTTCTGGCCGGGCGCGTGAAACTGATTCCGCCGAAAGAAAAGGAACTGTGGCGGGAGCTGGGGCTGGCGTATCGCCGCGATCGCACCCTCACGCAAGCAGCCCGGACGTTCATTACCACCGTGCGCCAGCTGGCAGCGACATCGAGGTAGCCCGCCGCTACCCGCTACTCCCCCAGCGGAAGTTCTACCCGTGCCCAACCGGCTTCCCGGCTTGACAGTTCAGCGGAGATGGCTATGATATGAATAGTTATTCATTAGAGTGGATATTTATGCGCTTGTGGGGACCCTTGAACAGTAAAGGCATCGCCGCCTGATGGCCAAACTCATAACAGCCGTGCTCGGTGCGACCGGATATTCCGGCCTTGAACTCGCGCGCATCCTCGCCCGGCATCCCCGGCTCGATTCTCCCCTGCTCCTGCGGCGGAGCGCCGAAACCCGCGAACCCAGTCACTTGGCCGAAGTCTTCCCCCATGTCTCAGGAAACGGCCACCTGCCGCTCGAACCGTTTTCGTGGTCGAAATTGCAGGAGCATAAAACGGAACTTCTTTTTCTTGCGACGCCGCACAGCACTTCGCGGGAACTCGTCCCGGAAGCCATCGCCCGCGGGCTGCGTGTCATCGATCTCAGTGGTGCATGGCGGCTCAAACAGGAACAGCATCGCGCCGTTTACGGCTTTCATGACGCCGATGCCACAAAAGCTGCCGACCTCACCGAGCGCGCGGTCTACGGTCTGCCGGAGTTGAACGGAAGCCAGATTCCCGGTGCGTCCCTGGTCGCCAATCCCGGCTGCTATGCAACGTCTGTCATTCTCGCGCTCGCCCCGCTCGTGTCGGACGACTTGGTGGATCGTGACCGCGGAATCATTTCCGATTCAAAGTCGGGAGTCTCCGGCGCAGGAAAAGAACCCACCTCGCGCACGCATTTCGTCTCGGTGGCCGACAATCTCTCCGCCTACTCCGTCTTCGGGCACCGGCACACCGGAGAAATTCTGGAGCAGTTGGGACTGGATGCTCAGCAATTGATCTTTACGCCGCATCTGTTGCCGATTCCGCGCGGAATCCTGTCCACGATTTACGTGTACCTCAAACGCGAGATGACTGCAGCCGAAGTGGAAGCCTGTTTCCGCAACTTCTATGCGGGCAAGCACTGGGTGCGCATTTTCCCGGCGTCGAGCCTGCCGCAGATTCAGTTTTCACTGCACACAAATTACTGCGACATCGGCTTCTCGCTCGCCCACGACGGCCGTCGGCTGGTGCTGGTGTCTTGCCTCGATAACTTGCTCAAAGGGGCCGCCGGACAGGCCGTGCAGAACATGAACTTAATGTATGGATGGAAAGAAGAGGAGGGCCTGCAGTGAAAGTGGTCATCAAAATCGGAGGCGCCGCTCTGGAAGATAAAGCGACGCTCCATAAGTGCGCGCAAGCGGTGGTGCAGTTGGCGCAAGATGGCCACAAAGTCGCCGTCGTGCACGGCGGTGGCACGGCCCTCACCCGCACTCTGAAACTCCTCGGCAAGAAAAGCGACTTCATCGACGGCCTGCGCATTACCGACGCCGAAACGCGCGATGTCGCCCTGATGGTGCTGGCAGGAATTGTGAACAAGAGTCTGGTCGCGGCGATCGCGCTGGCAGGACAGCCAGCGGTCGGCCTCTGCGGCGGAGACGGCGGCGTATTCCGCGCCCGCAAGAAACAGGACACCAAACACGACCTTGGATACGTCGGCGAGATCTGCTTCTCGGAACCGCGCTGGATCCGGGCCATCTGGACCGAAGGTGGCATTCCAGTTCTCTCCTCCGTCGCACTCGGCGGAGACGGCGAATACTACAACGTGAATGCCGACCAGATGGCGGCTGCCTGCGCAATTGCCTGCCAGGCGGACGCGCTGATTTTTCTTACCGACGTGCCCGGCGTAAAGCAGGCCGATGGCACCGTGATGGCGCGGTTGGATACGAAGGAAGTCGCCGGCCTGATTGAAGAGTCGGTCGTCAGTGGAGGCATGCTGCCCAAACTCGAGGCGTGCATGCAGGCACTCAAACGAGGCGTGGGCCGGGTGCGTATCCTGCCCGCAGCACAAGCGGACAAGCTGCCCCTGTTCTACTTCACCAAGATCGAATGCGGCACGGAGGTATTGCGGGCATGAGCCTCGCCGCCGTCTCCCGCCTGGAATCCAAACTCCTGCTGCCCACCTACGAGCGCCAGCCCATTCTTTTCGTGCGCGGGCGAGGCGTGTATCTCTGGGACTCAAACGGCAAGCGCTATCTGGATTTCCTGAGCGGAATCGGAGTGAATGCGCTCGGTCACGCGCATCCGGCGATTCAAGCCGTCATCAAGCGCCAGGCTGGCCGCCTGATTCATATCTCCAATTTGTTTTTCCACGAATATCAGGCTGAGCTCGCGCAGCGCCTGACAAAAATCTCCGGACTCGATCGCGCCTTCTTCTGCAACAGCGGCACGGAAGCGTGGGAAGGGGCGCTGAAGCTCGCGCGCGCGTTTGCGCGCATGAACAATCCCAATGGCCGCAAGCCGAAGTGGCGCATCCTCGCGCTCGAAAACTCGTTCCACGGCCGTACTTTTGGCGCCTTGGCCACCACCGGACAGAAGAAATATCGCGCTCCCTTCGCCCCCCTTGTGCCAGGGGTCGTGTTTGTGAAGTTCAACGATCTCGCAGATCTGAAGCGCAAGTGCGATGCGAGCGTCTGTGCCGTCTGCATCGAGACGATTCAGGGCGAAGGAGGCATTCGTCCCGTGAGCCGCGAATTTCTGGACCTCGCCAGCCGACTGACGAAACAAACTGGCGCTCTGCTGGTGCTCGACGAAATCCAGTCCGGCCTTGGCCGCACCGGACGCCACTTCGCCTACCAGCACTATCGCGTGAAACCAGACATCGTTACGGTAGCCAAGCCGCTGGCGTCCGGGCTCCCACTCGGCGCCATTCTCACCACCGACGCCGTCGCCACTTGCATCCATCCCGGCATGCATGGAACGACTTTCGGCGGAGGACCGCTGGCCTGCGCAGTCGCCGTCGAGTTCTTACGCATCGAGCAGCAACTCCTGAGTCACGTCCGCGATCTGGGCAAGTACTTCCACGGAGAACTCGAAGGTCTGAAAGCGAAGCACACTTCGATCCAGGAAATTCGCGGCTTGGGTCTGATGCAGGCGGTTGAGCTAAACTCGGTGGAATTGGCGAAGGCGGCCGTGCGGCAGCTGTTGCAGCAGGGCATCATCATCAATCGCACGCACGACACCGTGCTGCGCTTTCTGCCTCCGTACATAATTGAACGGAAGCACGTGGATCAGGTCGTCTCAGCTCTGAATGCAGCCCTCACGGAAAACTCGGTCAAGTCGCCGCGAAAAGAAAGACGCGCGGGGTCCAGGCTCCGGGAGGTCCATGCGCGCGCGTGAAGCGACCCTGCCGGATGCGGAACAGATCCACGGTCTCATCGCGGCCTACTCCGGCGACGGCACGCTGCTGCCCCGCTCGCTCGCCGAGATCTGCGAGAATGTTCGCGACTTCGTGGTCCTGGAGCATGACGGCCACATCATCGGCTGCGGCGCGCTGCACCTTTATGGCCTGCATCTCGCGGAAATTCGTTCCATCACCGTCGATCCCAACCGCCAACGCGGCGGAGGCGGAAAGCTCCTGGTGAAGGCTCTGCTTGCGCAAGCCAAGAAACACAAGGTCACTTGCGTGTGCCTGTTCACGCGCATCCCGGACTTTTTCGCGCGCATGGGTTTCACGGTGGCGGCGCACCAGGACCTTCCCGACAAGATCCACAAGGATTGCCACAAGTGCCCCCGGCTCTACTACTGTGACGAAGTCGCCATGGTCAAGGGAACCGTGCCCTCCTTTGCGATCCTTCCACCTCCAAAGAACTGGCTGAAGATACAGGGATGACAAAACTGCGCCGGACTCCAGAGCGAATTTACTTACCCCGCGGCTTTTCTTTTTCTGCCGTGGTTGCGGGCATCAAAGCAAGTGGCCGCCCCGATCTTGCGCTCATCGCATCGAGCGCCAGCGCAAGTGCCGCCGCTTTGTTCACGCGCAATCTGGTGGTCGCCGCTCCCCTGGAGGTTGACCGGGCGTCGCTTGCTTCCAGTGCAGGCCATGTGCGCGCCGTCGTGGTCAACTCCGGCAATGCCAACTGCGCCACCGGACGCGCGGGCCGCCAGTCCTGCCAGCGCGTTTGCCGTCATGCCGCCCAGTTGCTCGGCGTGCCCGCCGAGGAAGTCTTCCCTTCTTCGACCGGCATCATCGGCGTTCCGTTTCCGGCGGAGAAGATCGTCGCAAAGTTGCCCGATCTCATGGCCGCCCGAGCCTCAACCAAGCCCGCCGCCCTTGCCTTTGCGCAGGCGATCATGACCACCGACACGCGCCCCAAGATTGCCGCGCAACGTTTTCGCGTAGGCGCAAAAGAAGTGACGATATTCGGAGTCGCGAAGGGCGCCGGCATGATCCACCCACAACTCGCGACCATGCTGGTGTACCTACTGACCGATGCCGCCGCTACTCCCCGCCAGTTACAGCAACTTCTGCACGATGCTTGTGATCCGACCCTGAACTCCATGTCGATCGACGGAGACACTTCCACGAACGACACGGTGTTGCTTCTAGCCAACGGTCAGAGCGGTGTCCGGGTATCGGAAGCTCGGGTGAGACATAGGTTCAGCCAGGCCCTCGGCGCAGTATGCCAATCCTTGGCGGAGCAGATTGTCAGTGACGGAGAAGGGGTCCAGCACGTCATCCGTTTGTTCGTAGAGCAGACGAGCACCCGCGAAGAGGCTTTACAGGTGGCAAAAACGATCGCTCACTCCGCGCTCGTCAAAACCGCCTGGGCGGGAGCCGATCCAAATTGGGGACGCATTCTGGCCGCCGTCGGAAGGTGCGGCTTGCCCATCGATCCATCCCGCGTCCGGATTTTCATCGGCAACCAGATGGTCTGCCGCGACGGCGTCGCCCATCCCTTCAACGAACGCCGTGCCCACGAAAGTCTTGCGCAACCCGAGTGCGACATCCGCGTGCAACTCCGCCGGGGCAAGAGCTCGGTGCGCTTCCTCACGACCGATCTGACGGCCGAGTACGTGCATATCAACGCCGACTACTCTACCTAAGCGGCCCGTGGTGAAAGTCCAGCGCCTCAAGGCGCAGTCACAAGGCAAACTCTCGGCATGCCTGAACACTGCGGACTTCGCAGTGGTCGGTCTCACCTCAGCGGCTAAAGCCGGCACTGGGGAGTGAGCCAGTTATCGCAGCGATGAATCGCTGCGCCACCCAAAATCCCGCACCCTGGGAAGGCAGGCCCTGATACTAGTTGGCGTTGCGCTATTTCCGCCCTTAACTCCGAGTGTATTAACCGGTTAGTACGGTGGTACCCCCCTCCCCCCCGGTCTTTTGGAATCATAGAGTTAAGTGGTGAAAACAGTCCCAAATCTAGATTCGCAAGGACTTATATGGAAAATATTCCGGAATAAGGACTTAGAGGGCGGAAATCGCTCCGAAACTCTGGTTTGTGGTTGGGGCACCTGGCGTTCGTGACCATATTTTGATGTTAAAGAGCGTCCATTTTGGTTCCTTGCGAAGAGGCTAGATGGCCGCCCGGCCTTCGCTAGGTGAGCTATTGCTCAACTGCAATGATTTATCCAAATGATATTGGTGTCAAGGACGTACGTCACACTTGTGACGGTCTCAGAGAAAGATGGGATGGATATCCCACCCTTGCGCAAAGAACGCGCAAGGTTGGGGCAGCCTCGTTGGTCTGGGGAAAAGGGGTGGGCCAGCCCCCACCTGCACGAGTCCTGACGTGAAATCGATTACCCGCCCAGAATGCGATTCTGAGTGTAATCGCTTGTGGCTGTTGAAAAAGGAACCAAAGCAGTAATTTCAGCGAATTCTAACGTCTACCGCGAACGAACATTCAACAACTTACGAACGAATTTCGTTGTTGAAATTCCCTGAAAAGAGTTTTTCAACAGCCACGCTTGATTACAACAGTTATGCGAAACCGCTGTCAGCGTGGGGCAAACGGTTTCAGTCTGAGAAATCGGGCCGCGTTGTCGTAAAGAATAGCGCGCTTCTGTTGGCGCGTGAGCGAAGGAGCGTTAAGAACCGAATCTATGGCTGCGGATAAAGCATCGGGCCAAACCATTTCGTCGGAGCCGAACATGATACGGCTCTCAAAGCCAGCATCGATGAGGCGCTGAAGGTAGCCATAGAACTCTTTGCGGGGAAATGCGTACGAAATGGTGCCGATGTCCACGTAAAGTTGTGGGTGGGCGTAAAGGGCGGCAACCGCTTCGTCGGCCAAAGGCCAACCGGCGTGCATGGCCCAGATGCGCAGCTTGGGATGTCGCGTTAGAACATCTTCTAGAAGCAGGAGGCTGGAGAGGCGTATGCGGTAATCCGGTGCACCGAAATATGAGACGCCGGGTGGTCCCGGCCCCATGTGAATCCCCACGGGGACGTCGAGTTCTTCGGCCAGCGCATAGTAGGGCTCCATGCGAGGATCATTTGCGGCAACACCGTCCAGCTGCGTGACGATCTCGGCAAAGGCCGCGACACGCTTCTCCAGCACGAGCCGACGCAACTCATCCACGGTTGGTTTTCCGGACTTCGGGTCGAATGCAATGGATGGCAGGATGCGACTACCTCCCGCCTCTCTCCATCGATCAACCACCTCCAACGAGCCGCTCACCAAGCCAACAACGTTGCGCGCATTCATGATCTGGATTGTGCGCTGCATTAGCTCCTCATCCGACGTAGGAGAACTGAGGGGAGAGGAACACGGCGGGGTCTTCAGAAGAGCCTTGCTATAGTCATCTCCAGAAGTCCTGGCATCGCGCCACGGCCACGAGGGGTAAGGGGCGCAAATGAAGACAGGTGGTGGTCCCTGTTCGTCGACGTGGAGCGCATGCAGGTGCATGTCAATGATCGGCTCGTTACTGGATTGCGCGAGCGAAAATGGCGCCAACGTGAACAAGGGATAAAGCGATGCAATTCCGAGAAAGAGAAAGCGAATTGAACGGAGCTGAATGAACATTAGTTTGACCCTTTCTAAGAACCTCACACAAATAAGCGAAATCAGACTGGCCCTTGCCGGCTTTGATCGCTTTCTCAAAGAGGGAAAGCTGGGCATCGGCGATGCAATGGTCGGCCCCATGATTTCGGCCCCAGCCAATCAGCATTTTGGGACCTACAGACCAACCTTCGAGGGAAGACTGATCAGCGGTATAGTCCTTGCTTTGAAGCTTGCCGTAATAACGCGTGATTATCGCTTCCATGCGCGGCAGCACGTTCTTGACAAACTGCAGGTACGTCTCCACTGGTACGTTCTCCCCCTCGCATACTAGGTATCCCTGAAAGAAGCCGAACAGCGCGTTCATCACAACGCCAGCCAATACGGCGACGTCGAGTGCCGAAGCCTGACCGATTTCATTCCCAAGAAACCGGGTATTCTCTCCAAACGCAATCAGAACCGGCTTCAGGCGATCGAAGAGTTCTTCGGAGCCCGAATACAAAAGCATGCATTGCGGTGTCCCGATCATCATGGGAGCGCTCCAGATGGCTCCGTCGAGATACCGAATCCCGCACTGACGGGCCCAGGATTCCATCTCGCGGGCCTCGTCGGGCGTGCCGCTGGTCAGTTGTACGAGAATCTTGCCGTGGAGTGCGGACTCAATATCTGGACGGCGCAACAGCTCCACCGTCGAGTCATAGTTGTTGATGTTGACGATGACTACGTCGGCTTCATTGACGGCTTCCAGGACGCTCGCTGCTACGCGCAGACCGAGCCGGGAGAGACGTTCTGTCTTGGAGGCAGTGCGATTCCATACAGTTGTGGCAAATCCCTTGTTGAACAGCGCGGCCGCAAGGGCCGATCCCATTCGGCCTGTCCCTATAATAGTGACCTTCTGATTCATGACAGCCTCCTGTTTGCGACTTTTCACGGAAGGGGCTCGTCGGGGAGGCGCGCGCATGTACAGAATTTTATGCTTAGGCTCACGCGATTACAGCGAGGCGGGTCACATCCTGATGTGCGGTATGGGGTTACGGCAGGCAACCCTTCATAGCTGTTGCAAAATCGCGATAACACCAACTACGGGGGTTCTGAGTGTAATCGCCTGTTCTATAAGAGGGGATGTCAAGAACATTTTCTTCCCTCCGCCGGAGGCGCGAATATGGTTCGCGACATCCAGCCCGTGTTAGTTATGCGAGACGCTTGGTTCAGGTGCTGTGCCCCGCGGACCTGGTTGCTTGGCTTGTTCCATCTCAGCGGTTCCATCCTGGTCGCGAGGACGCCATTCAGTTTCTGAAACCTGCAAGCCCTGTGGTTGTACGGTGTCAACCATGGTTCTATCTGCGACTCGTGGCCGATTGCTTTTTCGGGTTGTCCGAGGGGGCATAGGGTTAACACAGTGACTAGGTGCCACTGGGGCACCGTGTGCCGACAGGCGATTGTCATACTCACCCTCGAACCCGAGCGTCTCAAGAACCGACTGACCACCACCAGAAAGACCGACCCGAAATGGAAGGGGCTCTTCCCTGGAGACGCTCAAGCGGCTTGCGGTTTTAGTTTTTCCGCGTCGAAGCTTGCTCCTTTCTTCCACAGAGTCAGCGTAATGGCTGCGATCTTGCGCGCCAACGTCAGGCGCGCCATCGTCGGCTTCATGCCTTTCCCCAGCAACGCCTGATAGAAATCCTGGAACGGTCCGGGGCGCACACTCGCCATCGTGGCTACACCTTTGAACAGTCCTTTCAGATCATGGTTGTGGTCTTTGTTCAGGCCCCGAATGGAGATGAGTTTCTTCGATCGTCGCAGTTGGCCGGTGGCATAACTGTATTCCGCGCTAATCCGGGTCTCCAAGGCCAACCCGCTGTAGGCCCACAATTGCCGCTTGGTGCGGAAACGATGCGGAGTCTGGATCAGGGCCACCGCCAGCGCCGAGCGAATCGGTCCTAGATAGGGAATCTGTCGCAGCTTCGCGGTGATTGTATGCTTCCGACTTTCCGCTAACAGTTCCCGCCGCGCCTGCTGACGCAAGTGTTGCAACATGTCCAGTTGCTCATAGAGTCGCTCCGCTCGGCGGCGGACGCCGGCTTCCCGGATCTTCTCCAGCCACTCTGCTCGATGACGGCTATAGTAGACGTCCCTTCCGGCGCAAGGAATCGCCGATGGTCAGATAACTCCGGGCCAGTTCCCGCAGCATCCGCACGCCCGTCTCACCATGGTAGACCGGCTTGAGCTGGTTGCCGCGTAACAGCTCCGCCAGCTTGCGCGCATCGATGCGATCACTCTTGTTCCCATCTTTGAGCAGCGCGTTCTTCCGCGGGTTGCACACCACCAGTTTGTCAACGTGAGGCTTGAGCAGATCGTATAACCAAGCGGCGCAAGTTCCTTCTTCGAAAGTCACCGACAAAGTCCCGCGCAGTCCGGCAAAGAACTGAAGAATGGTCGCCGCTTTCGTCTCCAGGATGGATTCCATCACCAACTTGCCGGTGGAATCTAAAACTGCGACCGAGATCGTTGCTTGATGAACGTCGAGCCCAATATACTTTTCGCAGTCCATGAGGGTGCTCCTTTTCTGTAGGTGATGATGCTTGCGCTCACAACCTACTGCAAAAGGGGCGCCCTCTTATAATGCGTTTTCGACAGCTATCAACAAAAAGCCGCCCCGAAGAGCGGCTGGTGCAGCAAAGTATTTGTCGAGCCGGGCTAGGGAAGGGCCAGACAACATGTCAGACGGCAGCACTCTAGTGCTGTATCGTCAGCACGTACGCGAAATTCTGAATCGCACCTGCTTGCAACCCTCCTACCATGTTCGCGTAGACATGGATCACATGCACGCCGGGTTTGAGCGGCTTCACCATCACCCAATAGCCATCGGAAACCGACCAGGCCTCAGTCGGGCCAACCGTGCCGGTAAAGTTGTTATCCGGTGGGACATTGAAGTAGTAGAACGGCGACTGGAAACGATAGCTGGTGAGGTCCTTTACCTTATAGCCATCAATCGTCATGCGGATGGTGCCAAGGCCATCCACCCAGGCTTCCGCACAGGTATGTCCCTGTGACGCGTTGTCGATGTGGAAACCTCCGGGCTCGATCGTCGAGCACTCACCGTTGATTAATGGGATCAACAGTGCCTTGCCGGCTGGGACCGTGCAATAGCGGGTGGTCAACGTCGCGCCCGTCGGCGAGCCGACGAGGTAGAACACCGGTCCACCCTGGCCCTCGTTGCAAAGCGACCCTGTTGTATCGAAGTACGGATTGATGTCGTTCGTGTACTGCATCAGGTACTGCCACCATGCTGCCGTCCAGTCGCCGTACGACAGGCCGTAGATGTTTTCGTTTGGCTGGAAGATCATCGGGTTCGGCCCATTCTGAGCCGAGGCAATAACAGCGACGCACATCATCAACAGGAGCAGGACGATCGTTCTTAGTTTCATACAGTCCTCCTCAATTTCATTTGTTACGAAAATGAACGGCTGCGCACCCACTTCTCCTGTCTTGCAGTTCTGGTCGTAGAACAAATTTAGCCACTAGGTGGTTTGACAGAAAATCGTAGATTGGGGGAGAGTCGGTCTTCCGCCTTAGGGAGTGCTTTATCTCAACGGCGAGACGGGCCCTTCGGGAGGCGAACGGCCAACGCAATGTAAGCAGAAAGAGACGATCTTAGTCAGTGATTTGGGTCACGCTCTAGTGTGCGGTGATGGGCAACCTACAAAGGCCGACCGCCTAGTTGGCGAAAAATCCCCATTACACCAATAACGTTTCGGCCGAGCTACTGGCCGTCGCTCTTTAATCCCTTGCTAGCGACCTTCACCCCGCTGAGACCGTTCACATACTTGGAAACGCCACGATAGAGAGATTCGGCGATTCGCTGGCGATGCTCGGCGGTTTCGAGCTTGCGTTCGTCGGTGGGGTTCGACACAAAGGAAATCTCCGCCAGGATCGAGGGCATATTCGCACCAATCAGCACGATGAAAGGCGCCTTCTTGATGCCACGGTTGCGGATGCCGGCGTTGCTCAGCGAGAGTCCGCCATACAGCGACTCCTGCACATCCGTCGCAAATTCCCGCGATTCCTCGATCTTCTCTTTCAGCGCGATCTTCTTCACCAGATCCTGCAGTTCGTAGATTGATTTCTCGGACACCGCATTTTCACGGGCGGCAACTTCCAGCGCCTCCGGAGACGAGGTGAAATTCAGGTAGTAGGTCTCGACTCCGCGTGCGTCTTCATCGCGGCTGGAGTTGGCGTGAATCGAAATAAACAGATCCGCCCGCTCGCGGTTCGCAATCGCCGTCCGCGTCTCCAGCGGAATGAATGTATCGTCCTGGCGCGTGTAGATCACTTCCGCCCCGAGCCGCGATTCCAGCAGGCGTCCAAGACGTTTCGCGACATCGAGCACAAGATCTTTCTCCAGCAATCCGTTCGGTCCGATTGTGCCCACATCATGGCCGCCATGTCCGGCGTCAATCACAATCTTGCCGATCTTCAACCCCAGCGCGCGAATCAGCGAACGGTCGCCGGCTGCGGTCGGACGCGCTTCGTGAGCTTGCAAATCTGCGGTATCCGCCGCGCCCTTCTCAGTCGATCCAGACTTGCGCCCCTTCCGATGCCGGGACGTCGGCTTCGAAGGCGTGCCGTCTTTTTCCGCTGTGATGGCGCCACGCTGCGCAGGCGTCACTTCCGGACGAAGTTTGTCCGGCTCCAGGGCTGCAACTGTGGTGGGAACTTCATCGTCCGCCGAAACGATCGTCTTGGGAATCCTGCGCTCCGATCCGGGAACCGCCACCGTCGTCTTCACCACGCCTCCCGTTCTTACGGGCTGGTCTGCGGCTGAATCGATTCGTGCAGGAACGCTGGGTGGAAGGTCGATCTCCTCCGGCGTTATCTTTGTCTTTATTTTTGCGACTTTCGCCGGCTCCTCATTCGTTTTCTTCGGCGACTCAGCCTCGTCCTTCGCTGTTTCGCCGCGCGCCCCGGGTTCCGCGCGAGGAGCATCGTCAGAGTTCGCGCCGGCTGCCTCCGCCGACGCCGGCGTCTCCGCGCCACCCTTTGCCATCACCGTCGCCCGTTTCTGTTTTCCGTGGATGTCGATGATCAGGCGGTACGGGTTCGGCAGCAGGAACGCATCGTAGCGGGCGAGGTCATCCACTTCGAGAACAACCCTCGTCCGCCCCGGCTTAAACTCCGCGACGCGAATCTTCTTGAGGAACCCATCGTCCACATCAAAGGTCTTCCCCACTAGAGTGGACGCGAGCTTCGTATCGCGCAGGTCGAAATAGATCCGGTCAGGATTCGCAAGGCGCTGCGAACCAAACTTCACTTCCTGTTCGACGTCAATCGCAATGCGCGTGTAATCCGGAGTCGACCAGTGGCGCACGCCGGTAACGCGCGGCAACTTGCTGCGCAGCTCGCGCGTGGCGTTGGCGGTCTGAGCGTCGCGCGGATCGGAGCGCTGCTGACGGGCTGCCTCCTGCTCCGCCCGCTCCATCTCTTCCGCATCCGCATCGATCTCTTTTACCGCCGAGTGCGCGTCGTCCGCTAAACGATTCCGCGGATAGCGGTGCAGAAAATCTTCAAACGTCGTGCGCGCCTCTTCCGGATCGTCGAGATCGTCTTTGTAAACCTCGCCAATCGTAAACAGTGCGTCGAAACGATATTTGCTGCCCGGGTATTCCTTGCGCAGGAAGCGGTATTGCTCGATGGCGCCGCGCAGAATCTTGTTGTCGTCGAACTGCCGCCCCATCTCCACCATCAGTTCGGCGGTCGCAACCACGCTGGGATCGGCTTTGGAAGAAGTCGGCGCGCCGAAGTAAACGCGCCGGTAAGCGTCGATCACGCGCTGGTATTCGCGGCGCGTGCGTTCCGCCGAAGGCCGTCCGTTCAAAGCCTCGCGCATACGTTCTGCGTTGGCGTACTGCTGGCGGGACCAGGCATCGTTGTGATGGACACGCGCCGAGGCGGCGGTCAGCGGCAGCAGCGCCATCAGCACAGCCGCGCCGACGCGAAAAACGTGTTGGCTACGAATTAGGGTCGTAGAAACCTGGGTCTTCACTTGCTGTGTCCGCTGCGCGCCCGCTACCACGCGAGCCGCAGGCTATTCCGTATTACTGATGTACAGGATACCCCGCGCGTCGCGCTGCACCCGTACTGGGTCGTGCACCGGGTTGCCGATCAGGTGCGAGCCTTCCCCACCCGTATACAAATCCGTAATTCTGCGCACGTAGTTCTGGGTTTCCCGAAAGCGCGGGATGCCGGCGCTGCGCGCTACCGCGCTCGAACCCGCGTTGTACGCCGCCAGGCTCAGGCGAACGTCGCCGCCATAGCTTTCCAACAGTTTCTTTAGATGCCGGACCCCCGCATCCACGTTTTGCGCCGGGTCAAACGGATTGGAAACATTGAGCGAACGCGCGGTCGAGGGCATCAACTGCATCAGCCCCATCGCACCTTTTCGCGAGACGGCGTTGGGGTTGAAATTCGATTCCACCTTCACCACCGAGCGCACCAGGTTGGGATCGACATTGTGCCGCGCCGCGGCCTGCTCGATGGCCGCATCGATATCCTGCTGAGTGAAGGCGCGATTCAGAAGCTGGTGACTCTGCGAACGCTGGTCGAGATACGAATTCACTTCCGACGCCGCCGATCTCGCTGCTTGAATCTTGGCGCCGCTGGTCGGCACCGGCTTCCAGCGATGCTCCGTCGAACTCCAGTACACCAGCGGAGACCGCGCCGGCGCCGCTGCGTCTTTCCCGGAAGGCGCCGCTGGAGCGCCGTCGTTCACATAAATTTTGCGCCCCGATTCGTCGGTGGCCGCGGTAATCGATGCCCGCCCGGAGCCCGGTTCGGCGCACACCGCTGCTGTGGAAAGAAAGGAGGTCGCGACTGCCGTAGCCATCAGGGCGATTTTCAGGCGTTTGCGCATACGGGTCTCAGGGACACCACGGGCACACTGTTACCGATGGGCCCACCTAGCCCGAACCTGACGGAGAATCCTACAGCCAGAGTATGGTGATTATAGGGTCAGCCGGGGGGCGCGGCAATCTCTCAGAAGGTCGTTGAACCACTGGAGTAATCTGGGTAAGTTACTGATAGTACTTGATTTTGTGGTAGCGTCGGCGGCCTGCCGGCCCCGCTTTTCTCCTGTGTCCACTGTGGTTAACCCTTGCCGCCAGAATCTGCACAGCCCCCAGCCATCTACAATGGCGTCTGCCTCTATGAACTCCCATGCCCTACGCCGCCTGTTCGACCAGGTCAAGAAGAAGCAGCTCTCGCCCGACGAAGCCGTCGATCGCCTCCGCCACCTGCCCTTCGAAGACCTCGGCTTCGCCAAGATCGACCACCACCGCGCCCTCCGCCAGGGCATGCCCGAAGTCATCTTCAGCCAGGGCAAAACCCCCAAACAGGTAGCCGCCATCTTCAGCCGCCTGGCCCAACACGGCGGAAACGTCCTCGCCACCAGGGCCACTGAAGACCAGTACGCCGCCGTGGCCGCACTAATTGAGAAAGCCGAATACCGCCCCCTGGCCCGTGCCATCGTTCTCAAGCGCGACCGCAAACGCTACGGAAAAGGCGTAATCGCCATCGTCTCCGCCGGGACCAGCGACATCCCCGTAGCCGAAGAAGCGGTGGTCACAGCCGAATTGATGGGAAATTCGGTCCAGCACATCTACGACGTCGGCGTGGCCGGCATCCATCGCCTGCTGACCCACCGCGACGCCCTGGCCAAGGCGCGCGTCATCATCGTGTGCGCCGGGATGGAAGGCGCTCTCCCCAGCGTAGTCGGAGGCCTGGTCGGGGTCCCCGTAATCGCCGTTCCGACCAGCGTGGGATACGGTGCGGCCTTCGAGGGCCTGGCAGCGCTCCTGGGGATGATGAATTCGTGCGCGTCGAATGTCAGCGTGGTGAATATCGACAACGGTTTCGGGGCGGGCTACGTAGCGTCGCTCATTAATAGGCGGTGAGACCGACCTTGCAAGAATGTTGCCCCCGCAATCCGGTCAACGGGACCGGGACCGAGGGAAAGACATTCCGCCTCTCCCCGGTTTCCCCAAGCGCCGCGCAGCGGTGGGCTACCTACTCGGGCAGATTGAGTTTCTTAAGCAGTAGGGCGTATCGCGGATCTTTGCGCAAGCTCTTCAGTTTTAAGTCGGTCTTGAACCACCCTAAGCCAGGGTCATGCTGTATGTACGCGCGGTTGAGCCACTCGAAGGCTCGATCCGTTTCTCCTCGATAGGCATACACTTGCCCGATCTGATAAGCGCCATCATTCGTATGTTGCGAGATTATGCGCGCCAAAGGCGCATCGGATTCCTGACGCCGCCCAAGCGCGTGATAGGCAAGCGCCTCACCAAGATCGCGGTACAAACCAGCAGGTTCTTTCTCCATTTCGGCCAGGGCTTCCTGGGGACGTCCTTGTGCGAGGTAAACCTCGCCTCCAACTTCATGGATCATCGAGACCTGGTTCGGATTAAGATCCAAGGCCTTAGCCAGAGCCCCTCGTGCTTCCTCGTACCGGCCGAGGTCCCGCAAGCTCTGTGCCAGAAACAGGTATTCATCGGGCCGGAGCGGGTCGAGTAAGAGTTCTTGCTTCCAGAGTTCAACCGCTTCCTCCGGGCGGCCCTGACACATTGCAAGCCACGCACTAAGGCCCAAGTTGTCGGGATCTCCGGGTGCAAGGTCGATTGCTCTTTTCAGCGAAGTCTCCGCCTCGCGGCAATTCGACTCGACCCAGGATTGAATCATGCTCAGAACCCGGTACCCGTCCGCCAGGTTCGGATCCAGCGCGATGGCCTTTTCTGTGTCGTGACGGGTCTTTTCTATCGCTTCCGAGTAATCCACAAAAACCATCCCGCCGGACTCCAGCTCGATGCCAGCGCGCAAGGCATACGCCGGAGCATAGTTCGGGTCGGACTGGATTGCCTTGTTGGCGTAAAGGAGCGCTTTTCTTGCAGATTCTTCGTCTTGCATGTGGGCGAAGTACCGCGCGTGCAAAAAAGCCTCATACGTTTCAGGATTTGTGGTTCCCGAAGTAGTCAGAGTGGTAGGTGATCTGCCTGCGAGCAGCTTGAGCTGCAAGGCAGAGGCCACGGCCTTAGCGATATCGTCCTCCACGGCAAAGATGTCCTTGAGGTCACGGTCGAAGGACTCCGAC
Organism: Terriglobia bacterium; assembly: GCA_020073015.1. GTDB lineage: Bacteria > Acidobacteriota > Terriglobia > Terriglobales > Acidobacteriaceae > Acidiflorens. The sequence goes on from JAIQFZ010000090.1 coordinate 22,116, forward strand.
CACAGATCGTAACCATCGTCCGCCTTGATGAGCCGCGCCGTGACTCGGACTCGATTCTTCTCTCTCTGCACGCTCCCTTCGAGGATATCCGCCACGTCGAGCTTCTGTCCGACAACTCGTGAGTCTTTGTTCTTGCCTTTGAACTGAAACGCCGAGGCACGCGCCGTAACCTTCAGGTTCGGGATCTTGGTCAAATGGTCCAGGATTTCCTCTGCCAGTCCCTCGGAGAAGTATTCCTGATCATGCCCTGGACTCAAGTCGGCAAACGGCAGCACGGCAATGGAAGCTATAGTCGCTACCGCGGGCGCATTGCTTTGGGCGTGGCGGTACCAGATACTGGCTGCAACGATGGCCAGAACCACGAGGATCGGGACACTACCCCACGCGAGCGTCCGCTGATCAGGAACAGCGCGCCACAGGGACTGTCCCTTGTGCCGAGTTTCAACGCGTTGTGGAGCCTCTGTGAACGCGTTGTTGAGGCCTGCCGAAACCAGTCGCAGCGCGGCGCAGTCCTCTCCCGACACTTCTGCCGGTGCAATGAAGCGGTAGCCACGGCGCGGAAGCGTTTCAATGAATCGGGAATGATGATCGCCCGATTCTTCCAGCGCCTCCCGCACCTTCTTGATGGCGGTGTTGATGCTGTGCTCGAAATCGACAAAGGTATCTGCCGGCCAGAGCCTGTCCCGGAGTTCTTCTCGTGTGACTAACCGCCCAGGGTGTTCCAACAAGATAGCGAGAAGCTGGAAGGGCTTTTCCTGAAGGTTGATTTTGCGGCCGTTGCTGCGCAGTTCGTGCGATACAAGATCGACGGCGAAGGGACCAAACCGGACGCACTGCCGCTCTGTGGCGGGGAGTTGCATGGCCCGTTACCCACCGGCATTTCCTTACAAATGAAGGCTATACCCCACCACAGAGCAGGTCAAGGCAAAGCCGAACGCCCAAAAAAGAGGAAGCTGGGCATCGGTTCACCACGGGCATTACAGCCCGGTTCGCCCGAAATCCATTTCCAGGTCATACGCAGCATTGCTGCACGGTGGTCGCGAGCAGAACGCAGCCGCGAACAGTGTCAGCGTTCTGAGGCCTCAAGGCGAAACGAGGTTCGTACCAGGACGCTCCTACACCGTCAGCAGCGCGGGGTTGCCCAGCCCGAGCAGAGAGAACATACATCCGTTCCCTCTTAAGTGGGGCCTGACAGCCCCGCGCTGGCGGAACTGCTCTCACGGGTGTGAAATCACGAGTGTTTTCTCGCTCTGTGCCGGACGTGTTTCATTTCGCCACGTGGAGGTAGTACGTAATATCGTTCCAATTAGATCCGAAGTGTAGGACGTGATCCCCTGGAGGCAGCGGGGCGAGCATCACATCCCATCCATCGTCCACCGCGGGAAAGTACGTTCCTGCCTCAAACGTCGTGCCGTAAACCACGTTGAGCAGGTTATTCTCTGGAATGGTAAAGCCAAAGACGGGGGACTGGACCCTAAACCTCTTTGCCAAATGCGGGATACGTTGATAGTCGATCTCGCAGTATGGGCCCGTCACGCCTTCAAGTCCGGATTCGACGAACGAGCGCAAGGCCACAATCTGCTGATACGTGGCGTCACCCGGGTGTTCTACCACACTCTCTTCCAGGGTCGAGTCCTCCCAGTCGACGACGGGGAAGAAGAGAGCCTTCCCGGACGGCACGTTACAGTGGCGAACCCTGGTGCTGGGGGGGATGAAAGCACCACCCAGGAACCAAACCGGACCTGACTGACCCACGCTGCAGTCTCCGTCGGTAAAAAGAGGGTGCCCGGACACAGGGAGTGAAAAGGACCATTGGTTCCAGGCCGCCATCCACTCACCGTAGGTCCTTCCGTACGCCACGGAATCGCGGTCGAACACTTGGGGTTCGTCCCGATTGTTGGCCATCACGGTCGGCCCTGTCAGCCCTGCCAAGGCCAGGCCCAAAATAACTGCGGTAATTGCGACGAGATATAAGCGCTTCATGGCGTTTCTCCTGTTTCTCTGGTTTGGGCCGCGAGGCCGAGGGATGCGCTCGCGGCGTGTAGTCAAACGGGGTATCGCTCTGCCCCAAGTACATGGACTGAATAAAGACGTTGGTCTTTCCGAAGCCAGCGCGAGGCCCGCCAGCCTGAGCAGGACGGCCATGCATCCGTTCGGCTGCGGGTTGAATCTGGCGGATCCCGCGCTGGCTGACGATTCGCTTCACATCACCACAACTTTCGCTGCACGTTTGCCGATGACAACTCTCTCGTTGCATCCGCAGATTGGGCAGACCTCGAGGTCGGCCGCGAAATATGCTTTGCAGTGCGCACACGGCAGTCCTAAAAGCATCGCTTTCGGACGCGGTTGCGCACCGGACACTACGGAGTCGAAACCAGCGGGCCATGACTCGAGAAGCCCGCCGTGGCCGCTGAGTTCATTCATTCCCTTTTGCGTCGCCATAAAATTTCTCCGCAGAACAGGTCCAAGAGAATCGTTCCGAGCAGGGACCACGAACAGCTGCCATCCTGCTCCAGGCGGTCGCTTGGCTCAATGCACGGCGGGTGAACTCGAGGTGAATTGTTGATGTGCTGACGCAGAATTGTCGCCATTTTCGTACACCCGGGCTCGCGACTGCCGTTGAGACCCCTTCGGCGATTGACGATCCCTCTCCCCGTTTGACGGGGTAGGCTACGAAGGGGAAAAGTGATACACCCCGGTACTGGCACGGGCCGGGGCTGCGCTAGGCTAGCGAGTGGGAGGGCGGCTCAACGAGTGGCGGATACTGAAGATGAAGATTCGAACGCCCGGCGTTGTAATCCCCGAAGTCCACTGCGGTGTCGGCGGTCCGGCAGCCCACTTCTCGAAAAAGCGCGAGAAGTGGGGCACCCTCGTTTTTCTTCTCTGCCAACATATAAGAACAAACGCGCTATACTTACCGGCACGAAGATGGGGGCCACCCGCCCATATAGTTGGGTAAGGAGCAGACAAATGGCTGATGCAGGAGCACCGGTAATCCATGTCAATGTCTCATTGTTGATCCTAATAGCCGCTATCTTCCTCGGTGGGTTTCTGCGTTTTGAAGTCTTTGCGAGACTTGGTTCGGAACCTCGAATGGCGACGCTTATAGCATCGCTCGCGGGCAGCACCTGGCTTCTTCTTTCCCTGGTGGTGATATTCTACGCAGGGCCGTCTCATTTTGTTGGAGCCAAGATAAGGGTGTTGGACATCATCGGATACTCTGCGGCACTATTCGTTCTTCTGACGCTCGCCGGTAAATTCGTCGCGAGGTCGCCGTGGCTTCTGGCAGCGGCATCGGCCGCGGTGTGTAGTTCGCTCTGTCTCCTGTTTGTCTGCATCGAGAGATACATGCGTGCTGGGAAATGATTGGAACCGACGCGAAGTCCACTGCGGTGTCGGCGGTCCGGCAGCCCACTTCTCGAAAAAGCGCGAGAAGTGGGGCACCCTCGTTTTTCTTCTCTGCCAACCTGTAAGAACAAACGCGCTATACTTACCGGCACGAAGATGGGGGCCACCCGCCCGCGCTATACTTACCGGCACGAAGATGGGGGCCACCCGCCCCGAATTCTGATGTGGGAAGTCGAACAGAACTGCAAGGTGGTTCTGAAGGGCCCAGTAGGTTCGATTGTTCCTTGTCCCTGAGCCGCATGCTGGTTATCTAGGAGCGCTGAATGAATACGAAAACTTTGTTAATCCTGACACTTCTGTATGGTATGTCGTACGGAGTCGCTCAAGAGGCAAATCAGCCGCCCGCGAAGGTTGTGGGCCTAGTTCAGTTGCTCGCAAATCCAGAGAAATACGATGGCCAACGGGTGGACCTAATAGGGTATTTGCGCCTAGAATTCGAAGGCAACATCCTGTACCTTGCCGCAGAGGACTACAAGAATAGCATCCCAGAAAACGGAATCTGGATCGATATTACCCACGACATGGACGCGAACCGAGTTAGATTAGATCGTAAGTATGTGCAGTTAATTGGTACGTTCTCTTCCCGAAAGAAGGGAAACTCTCTAGGCGCTGGCTCACTCACTCAGATTCAAAAGGCGACATTCTGGTCCGACCCTGAGCATCCGCGCGCGGAACGATCGGTTGGAGGACGTTGAGCCTAGTCAGCACTTTTTCTGTTGACTACTTGCTGTCCGCAACAAAGGCTTGGGCTAGCAGAGTTTTGGTGAACGCCCGTAGCCGCGCCCACCGCGCAACAAGTCGTACTCCTGCATCTGCGGAAGTGGAAGGGACGGACGGGTGGCCCACTCAAGCCCGGTTTTGGCTTGAGTGGGGCCTTTCTGTCGGCGTAATCTGGCCTCATGCCTTGGGGATTAAAACGATTTCAGGAAACCGGACACAGCCACTTCGTGACGTTTTCCTGCTATCACAGG
>JAIQFZ010000091.1 GCA_020073015.1 Terriglobia bacterium
GTGTGCGTCTTGGGCGAGCGGAATCCGTAGCGCACGCCGTCGTAGCGCGCCAGGTTCGACGAGGCTTCCGCTGTGGCCACGATGTAGTACGTCGGAATCGCGTACTCGGTGTGCGGCAAGGAAACGGGCACGACCTCGCATCCCATCTCGGCCAGCTTTTGAATTGCAGTCTCGACCGCCGCACGAACCTCAGGGTCTAGTCCGTCGCCGAAGTACTCCCTCGCCACGCCAATCTTCAGGCCCTTGACCGGCTTCTCCAACTCGGCAACGTAATCGGGCACCGGCACTTCAGCCGAAGTTGAATCCATCGGATCGCGTCCGGCAATCGTGCGCAACACTAAGGCAACTTCCTTCACTGTCTTCGCGAACGGGCCAATGTGATCGAGCGACGAGGCAAACGCGATCAGCCCGTAGCGCGACACGCGGCCATAGGTCGGCTTCAATCCCACCACGCCGCAGAACGATGCCGGCTGCCGGATCGATCCGCCCGTGTCGGAGCCCAGAGTCGCAACTGCCATCTCCGCCGCCACCGCCGCGGCCGATCCGCCTGACGATCCACCCGGCACGCGGCTCTTATCGCGGGGATTGTGCACCTCGTGATACGCCGAATTTTCATTCGACGATCCCATGGCGAACTCGTCGCAGTTCAGCTTGCCCAGCACCACCGCGCCCGCGGCTTCAAGACGCGCCACTGCTGTGCAGTCGTAGGGCGGAACAAAATTGTCCAGGATTTTCGATCCTGCGGTGGTCCGCACATCGCGCGTGACCATCACGTCCTTGATGGCGATGGGAACTCCCGCCAGCGGTGGCAGAGGCTTGCCTTCGGCGGCCATCTTGTCGATGCGCTCGGCTTGCGACTGAGCCCGGTCTTCGGAAAGCGTCAGGAAAGCGCCAATCGACGGATCTTCCCTCTTGATGCGGGCGTAGAACTCCGAGGCGGTTGCGGCCGCGGTAACCTTGCGCTCGGCGATCGCAGCGCGAATCCCGTCAATCGTGAGTCCTGTAGTTTCTCGGTCCGCAATCATCGCCATCTATCTCTCAATCACCTTGGGAACTTCAAAGAACGTGCCGTCGGTGTCCGGCGCATTCTTCACCGCCACCTCGTGCGGCAACGATTCGCGCAAGCCGTTATGCACATCTTCGCGGATCGCATAAGCGAACCGCCCGCTGCCCTGGCGCAATTCATCCACGCCGTAGCGATCGGAAACCTGCGCCATGGGCTCGACGTTGTCGGTATTCAGTTCGCTGAGACGATCGACGTATTCGAGAATCGAGTTCAAGTCGCGCAGCATGCGGGCGCGCTCGTCCTCGGTCAACTCGAGGTTGGCGAGATCGGCCACGTAGGCTACGTCCTTTTCGGAAACCTTCATAGGTTGTTCTCAAACCGCGGCAGAAAGTCGCAGATATGTCACGGCGGGCGGCGGATGCCTCAGCGGCTAAAGCCGTCATTCAAGGAATGCGACTTTCGCAGCGCTGAAGCGGTGCGCCACCCAATAACAAGCGCGTGATCAGTGTTTCAGCACTCCGCTACGCCATCACCACGAACTCGATCCGCCGCACCGTGGCTGCGGAATAGCGGTTGATGGTCGCCACATAGCGCGGAGCCAGCGCCGCCAACTCCCGCCGCCATCCTGCATTGGCCACTTCGACCCGCAGAACGCCGTCCGCGAAGCTCACGGCCCGCGTCCGTTCGGCAACCGCGCTGCCGCAGGCCACCGGCCACGCCAGCAGCGGGCTTTCTTCGGCCGGGGCGCGGTGCAACGCCCTGGCGACGATGTTTTCCAGGCCTCCGCCGGCACGGTCCAATGAAATCACTCCAGAATCAGCAGAAGAATCGGAACAGCGATTGTAGCATCGGCTGGCAGCCCACTTTCAGGAGGCGACCGGCAGAAGTTTGGCGCGCTTCTTCGCGATCTTGCGCAGGTGCGCCGCCGAATACAGACTGCGCCGGCAGCGCGTCGCCCCGCACAAACAGGGCGCGTCGTCTTCGCCGTCGTAGAGGTTGTAATCGTAGGTCAGTTCTTCCCCCGGTTCGATATCGCGCAGGGCAATGATCCACATCTTGCCGCGAATCTGGTCGGTCTCACAATTCGGATCGCACGAATGATTCACGAACGCCGCCACACCGTACCCGTCGATGATGTGCTTCCCGCCGTCCAGTCCGAACAAGTAGGTGTTGGGAAAATCGTCGTAGAGATCGTCGGCCTGCTCGTATGTCAGTCGCTCGCCGACGTATTCCACAATGAGGGTCCCCTTCCGGATGGGCGCGTCGGTGTAGCAACCATGCGAGTGGATGCGGGATTGACGAAGGACCAGTGCCATAGAACGTTCTATATCTTTAGCATAACCGGGCCGTGTTCGTGCAGAGGGCAGCCGAATTAACCACAGAGGACACCGGGGATCACAGGGGGAACCCGGCGCCTGCAAACCCCGCCCGCCCCTGCTAAGATTCCCCGGGAGACCGACACCATGGCTCATCAGCATCCGCCTCGTTTCCTCAAACTGGTCGAAGACGCAAAACAGCGCGTGCGCGAAACCAATGTGGACGACGTCAAAGCGCGTCTCGATCGTCACGACAAATTCATTCTCATCGATGTTCGCGAGGACAACGAATACGACGCGGATCACCTCCCGGGCGCCGTCCACCTCGGCAAAGGCATCCTCGAGCGCGACATCGAAGGCAAGTATCCCGACCTCCATACTCCGATGATTCTCTATTGCGGGGGCGGCTTTCGCTCCGCGCTGGCCGCCGACAATCTGCAGAAGATGGGATACATGGAAGTCATCTCCATGGACGGCGGCATCCGTGAATGGCGCGAAAAGAAGTATCCCCTCGAGAAGGCCAGGTAGTGCCGGCGTAGGAACGACGGGCCTCCCTTCGACTCCGCTCAGGGCAGGCTCTCGCCCGTCGTCTCGCTCCCCCCCACTGTCCAAATTCTTGTGCGGCAGGTACTTCTGGGGTGTCCTCCACGTTGCATACCCCCCATTTCTTTGAAAAAATAGCCGATGGGGTTTCCTCCATGTCATTGATTGGAAGCTTTGCGCTCCTGTTGGCGCTGGCGCTGGCTGCGTATTCCTTCCTCGCAGGCCTGTTCGGTTTGTTCCGGCGCGACGCCATGGGCGCCCGCGTTGCCGAAACCGCCCGCCGCGCTGGGATCGCCGCCTTCGTGGCCGTACTGCTCGCCGCCGTCGTGCTGGTCACGTCCGCATTCCACGACGACTTTTCGATTGAGTACATCCGGCAGCACAGCAACCGCGATCTGCCGGCGGCCTACAAGTTTGCCGTGCTCTGGTCCGGACAGGAAGGCTCGCTGCTTTTCTGGTCCCTGCTGCTGGCTGGTTACGGATTCGTCCTGCGCCTGCGCTATAAAACCGATCAGCGCCTGTTCGCGCACGCTTCCGTCGTGATCGCCGCCGTCCAGGTTTTCTTCTTGCTGATCCTGAATGTGGCTGCGAAACCGTTCTCAATGGCCCCGGGCACAGTTCCACCAGACGGCAACGGACTGAATCCTCTGCTTCAGTATCCCGAGATGGTCATCCATCCCCCCATGCTCTACCTGGGATACGTGGGCTTCACCGTCCCCTTCGCCTTCGCCCTGGGTGCGCTGATCATGAAGTATCCGGGCGAAAAATGGATCAACATCACCCGCCGCTGGACCATGGTGACGTGGTGCTTCCTCACCATCGGAGTGTTCCTGGGCGCGCACTGGGCCTACGCCGTCCTCGGATGGGGCGGTTACTGGGGATGGGATCCGGTGGAGAATGCCTCACTGATGCCCTGGCTGACCGGAACCGCCTTCCTGCACTCCGTCATGATGCAGGAAAAACGCGGCATGTTGAAGGTCTGGAACGTGTGGCTCATCTTCTCCACCTTCCTGCTTTCCATTCTGGGCACGTTCCTCACGCGCTCGGGCGTGATCAGTTCGGTCCATGCCTTCGCGCAGTCCTCGATCGGCGATTGGTTCATCGTCTTCATGGCGCTGACGCTCGCCACCTGCGTCTATTTCTTCGTTAGAAACAAGTCGCACCTGAAGAGCGAGCACAAACTGGAATCGCTGGTCTCTCGAGAATCCAGTTTTCTGTTCAACAATCTCCTCTTGCTCGTCGTGTGCTTCACCATACTTTGGGGCACGTTCTTCCCGATCCTCTCCGAATGGGTTCAGGGACACAAAGTGACCGTCGGCCCGCCCTTCTTCAATCGCGTTGCCGTGCCGGTGGCGCTCCTACTCCTGCTGCTCACCGCCGTCGGTCCGCTGCTGGCCTGGCGTAAAACTTCGGTCGAAAGCCTGAAACGCAATTTCCTGTTCCCTCTGATTGGCTCGGTCGCCATCGGCTGCATGATGATCGTGTTCGGCGTTCGCCCCTGGCAAGATCCCTCGTACTTCTACGCCACCATGGCGGCGGTTCTGGCCTTTCTGGTGATCTTCACCGTCATTTCTGAATTCGTGCGCGGCGGCCGCGTCATTGCCGGCAAGAGCGGACAGAACCTGCTCGCGGCCATGGTTCAACTGTGGCACAGAAACACGCGCCGCTACGGTGGATACATCGTCCATTTCGGCGTGGCGCTGGTCGTCATCGGCATCCTGGGCACGCCCTTCAACAAAGAAGTCGAAAAAGAGATGGGCTACGGCGACAAGATCAACATTGGCCCCTACACACTCGTCTGCCAGTCCTACACCATGGAAGACAATCCGAACTACGGCAACGAGTGGGCCATCATCAATGTTTTTCGCGGCGGGAAACAGATCACGACCATGTATCCTGAGCGCCGTTTCTACAAAGCCAGCCAGCAGCCGCAGACCATTCCCCGCATTTATCCCAGCTTCCGGGAAGACTTCCTGCTGGTGACCGATGTGTACCTGGTCTATGAGGGACGCAATGAAGATACCGGCCGCCCCATCATCAAGGCGCACCTGAATCCGATGGTGCCCTGGATCTGGACCGGCCTGATCATCATGGTCTTTGGCACCATCATTGCCCTGGTGCCGAACGCTGTGCCCGTCCGCGTGACTGCGCCCGCGCCGGTGCGGGAACCCGCGCACGTGGGAGCAGGTGACTGATGAAGTTCTCGATGCCAACTCTGCGCCGCTCGCTGCATGTGATGATCGTGTGTGCAGCCGTATTTCTGTTCATGGGCGCCAGCGACGACGCCCGCTTCCGGGACCTCGGCCACCGCATGATGTGCACCTGTGGATGCGGACAGGTTCTGCTCGAATGCAATCATGTCGGCTGCCAAACCTCCGACAAGATGCGCAGCCAACTCCTGGCTGCTCTCGAAAAGGGCGATAACGACGACCTCATCCTGCAGGGCTTCGTGCAGGACTACGGTCCCACCGTCATTGCCGCACCCACCGCCACCGGCTTCAATCGCGTGGCCTGGATCATGCCCTTCGTAGCTCTGGCGCTAGGGATTACCTTCGTCGTATTTGTCGTGCGGGCCTGGAAGAATAAACCCGCGCCCGCCCTCGCCGACGGCATCACCATTCCCAGGGGAGCCGAACTGGATGTGCTCCGCGAGCAAGCTCGCAAGGAGACCGACCAATGACTTTGTTCGTCTGTGCCGTTTTCTTCCTCGGCTCTTTCTATTACGTATTCTTTTTCCCGGGCGAAGTCTTCACCGGAGAGGAAAAGACGCGCCTCGGCTATCTGCGCGAGCGCAAGGAAGCGGTCTACGACAATCTCCGCGACTTGAATTTTGAATATAAGGCGGGCAAAGTGCCAGATGCCGACTACCAATCCATGCGCGCTTCGCTGGAAGAAGAAGCGGCAGCGGTGATGGCAGAGATCGCGCGTCTCGAACAAGCCGTCGTTTCGTCGTAGCGCCGGCGTCCCGCCGGCAGTAGCGGTACGTTGAACAAGCTGCGGAGCGAGTTGAGGCTGCAGCTGATTTTGGGTGGCGCAGCGCTTTCAGCGCTGCGATTAACGGTTTATTTTCCGTGCGGCTTTAGCCGCTGAGGTCACGCAGGTGCAGCCTTTCAGCAGCCTGTGAACTCGCACATTGAGAAGGAGTGCGCTTGAAGAACTTCGCTAAGTCCGTCGCAGCACCGGCATCCCGCCGCCCAATCGCCGCTCTCATCGGCCTGCTTGTCCTAGCCTTCGCCACCCTTGCCGCCGCCCAAACCCTGACCGGCACCGTGACCAACGGCACTACCGGCAAACCCGCCGCCGGCGATGAGGTCATCCTCATCAACCTCTCGAACGGCATGGACGTGGCCGCCAACACCAAGGCCGACAGCGCCGGCAAGTTTAGTTTCACTCTCAAGGACGGCCCCGGACCGCACCTGATCCGCGCCATCCACCAGGGTGTCACCTATCACCAGATGGCGCCTCCGGGAACGAATTCGGTCGAGGTGAATGTCTATGACGTCCTGAAGAAGGTCCCCGAGATCCAGGTGACCGCCGACGTCATGCGCTTCCAAGCCGAAAACGGCACTCTGCAGGGCGTTCGCCTGTTCGCCGTCAATAACGCATCTGCACCGCCCAAGACGCAGATGAACGACCACAATTTCGAGTTTTACCTGCCCGCGGGCGCCAAGATCGAGCAGTCGCAGGCGAAAGCTCCCAACGGCCAGCCCATCGCCGCTGAGACGGCACCGCAGTCGGAGAAGAACCGCTACGCGGTTGTGTTCCCGTTGCGTCCGGGCGAAACGCAGATCCAGGTACAGTTCACGATGCCCTATTCGGGATCGCTCAAGTTTGATCCCAAGCCACTCTACCCGGCCGAGCACGCGGTCGTCGTTCTGCCCAAGACGATGCAATTCGAGGCAGCCAATGCCTCGCAATTCCAGGCGATGAATGACCCCAGTCAGGGAGACACGATCGTGGAGGTCGCGCAGCAGACCCAGCCCGGACAGTCGCTGGCCTACACCATCAAGGGCACAGGAACCATCAACGAATCGCCCCAGCAAGTCGCCGCCGGAGCCGCGCAAGGCCAGGGGCAAGGGATGAGTAATCGCCCCGGTGGTGGACTCGGCACTCCCATCGACACGCCGGACCCGTTGCAGCAATATCGCTGGTGGATTTTAGGTGGATTCGCAATCGTGCTGGCCGCCGGCGGATGGTTCGTCACTAAGCGCCAAACCTCCGCGGGAACGACCTCGGCCTCCGCAGGGTCAGCGGCAGCGCACGCCCCGCAAGCGCGCGTAGCGCCACGAGCAGCCTCTGCAGCCGCGTCGGCCGCGCCGCAACCCGCCAGCCCACCAGCCGGCAAGTCAGCTATGCTGCTCGAAGCGCTGAAAGAAGAAATGTTCCAGTTAGAACTCGAACGCCGCCAGGGAAAAATCACGCCATCCGAGTACGAAAAGACCAAAGCGGCCCTGGATCAGACGCTGGACCGTGCACTCAAGCGCCAGGGATAAACACGCGCTCGACCGTAGCGCCGGCGCCCTCGCCGGCTGTCCGGCGGGCGCCCCGCCCGCCGATTAGGCCGCCGAGCCAAAGCCCCAACCTTTCGCATCTAATAAATACGAGGCACTCTTACTTATGAGCAACGTATTCAAGACCGCATTCCTGCTAACCGCCATGACCCTGCTCCTGATGCTCGCGGGCCGCGCGTTCGGCGGCCAGCGCGGCATGCTGATGGCGCTCATCTTCGCCGCCATCATGAATTTCGTATCGTATTTTTTCTCCGACAAAATCGCGCTCGCCATGTATCGCGCGCAGCCCATCACGCGCGACGACTTGCCGCGCGTCTACAACATCGTCGAGCGCCTAGCGCAGAAAGTTGGCTTGCCGACCCCCAAGGTGTACCTCATCCCAAACGACTCGCCCAACGCCTTCGCCACCGGACGAAACCCCAACCACGCCTCCGTGGCCGTCACGCAAGGCATACTCGGCCTGCTCACCGACGATGAACTCGAAGGCGTCATCGCCCACGAACTCGGCCACGTGCGCAACCGCGACATTCTGATCAGTTCGATCGCCGCAACCCTCGCGGGCGCAATCACGTACCTCGCCCACATCGCCCGCTGGGGCATGATTTTCGGAGGCTACGGAGGAGACCGCGACGACCGCCGCGGCGGTGCCATCGGCGCCCTGCTCATGATGTTCCTGGCCCCGTTTGCAGCCATGCTGATTCAGTTGGCCGTCTCCCGCTCCCGCGAGTACGGAGCCGACGACACCGGAGCCCACTGGACCGGCAACCCTTACGCCCTGGCCAGCGCGCTCGCAAAAATCGAAAACTATTCACGCCGGCTGCCGCTGGTAGCCACCCCATCCACCGCCCATCTGTTCATCATTCAGCCGTTCCTCGGAGGCATGAGCTTCGGCAACCTGTTCTCGACCCATCCGCCAACAGCGAAACGAATCGAGCGGTTGACGGGAAGGCCGGCGGATTTCCTTCAGTGATTCTGAGTTCTCAGTTCCCGGTTCTCAGTTCTCAGTTCTCAGTAAAACCAGTTTACAGTTCACGGCGATGCTAAGTCGGGTTGGTTATGCTGCTCGGTTTTTGATCGAAGCTATGAGCCCGTTCAAGACTCTGCCTAGTTCGTCGGCGGCAGCCAGCAGAGAGTCTGCCTTGGCGGGTTGTAGGTATTTCAACTCTCTTGCAATCAGCAATTGAGTTTCGATTTCGACCAGGGAGCCGCGTGCCTGGCTCAGAAAGTGATGAAACTCTTTCTGGGAAAATCGAGCCTGCCCCTCCGCAATATTGCTTGGTATTGAGACGGCGGCGCGGCGCAGTTGATTAGTCAGCCCGTAACGCTCCTCGCTCGGAAACCGCTGGGTCGCAGCATAGATTTCAGTAACGAATTTCATAGCCTTCTGCCAAGCGACTAATTCTCTATAAGTACGACCCATGATTCCCTCCAGCCCGATTGTGGGATCCACATCGCTAAGACGCAGTGACCCGCAAACGCGCAGAATGTTCAATTTCTCCGAGACCTGCGAACTGGGAACCCGGTTCTACTGAGAACTGAGAACCGGGAACTGAGAACTTCCCTTGTGACGGCAGTAACTCAGCCCCCATCCCCGCCCATAGTAGAATCCACTAAATGGCCCCCGAGACTCTGGTAGCAACCGCCCGCCGCGCGACGGACCTGGAAAACAGTCTGCGCCGCGTGATCCGCGGCAAAGACGATGTCCTCCGCATGGCGCTGGTTTGCATCTTCGCCAAAGGCCACCTGCTGATCGAAGGCGTCCCCGGAGTCGGCAAGACCACGCTCGGCCAGGCGCTCGCCCGCGCGATCGACTGCAGCTTTCAGCGCGTCCAGTTCACCAGCGACATGTTGCCGTCCGACGTGCTCGGCATCTCGATCTACTCCGCCATCGAGCAGAAATTCGAATTCAAGCGCGGTCCCGTCTTCGCCAACGTCCTGCTGGCCGACGAAATCAACCGCACCACGCCGAAAACGCAGTCCGCCCTCCTCGAAGCCATGAACGAAGGCCAAGTCACCGTCGACGCGCATTCATACCCGCTGCCGCAGCCCTTCCTGGTCATCGCCACCCAGAATCCGATCGAGCATCACGGCACTTACCCGTTGCCCGAGTCCCAGCTCGACCGCTTCCTGATGCGCGTCCGCATGGGATATCCCGAAGGCAACGCCGAGCGCGAAATCCTGCGCGCCGAAGCCGGCACCGCCCAACTCGAACACCTGCGTCCCGTGCTTACCGCTGCCGACGTAGTCGAAATCCAAAAGGCCGTCACGCAAGTCCACGTGGACGATTCGCTCATCACCTACGCGCTGAACATCGTCCGCAAAACCCGCGAGTCGGAGAATCTTTCCTTAGGCGTCTCCCCCCGAGGTTCGCAAATGTTCTACCGCGCCGCCCAAGCCATGGCCTTCCTCGACGGCCGCGACTACTGCACGCCCGAGGACTTCAAGCCACTGGCCGTATCCATCTTCGCGCACCGCGTCGTGGTCAGTTCGCTGTACGCTTCGACGCTGAGAAAATCGGAGCAGTCCGACCAGGTCTTGCGCGAGATCGTCGACAGCGTGCCGGTACCAGTGTAGAAACAGGGCTCCCTCGCCTCCGGTCCGCCGATCTTCCCGCCCCACTGACCAACCTCCCAACTCCTTAAAGGCTTTCATTGGATGGGGAAAGCGAACCGATTCTGAGCCTGCTTCGCAATCAGAACCTGCCGCCAGCGCTCGTCGGAGCAAAATGCAAAGTGACACTGTACCCGGGAAGATTGATGGGGACTGTGTAGTCAACGGCAAGAAAGAAGACCAGGGCCTGATCCGACCCGCTGCGCTTCACCGTGACCTGCTTGGGCTCGAGCTCGATGTCGTATCTCGCCGCTTTGAGGATGATGATGTTCCGAAGCTCTTCGTCGCTTTTGGGTGTAGTGAGGCCAATCCGCGAGCTGGCCTGCGACGAAAGATCGTGCAGGTCGTCCTGGAACTCAACGTTGGCCAGTTCTGGCGCGGCGAACTGCCAGGCGACGAAAATCGCCGCCACCGCAACGGCTATCACGAACACATACTTCAACGGGATCTCCGAAGAAACAGACTTGGAACCCGCCTCTTACTCTCCCGCAGCCACCCCTTGCGGAGGCGCAGGCTGCAAGCTCGACAGCCGCGACATGGTCGCCACCATCATGCCGGAGAGAAACTGCATGGTCGCCACATCGTGCTGGTCAAAAGCGTTCGCCCGCGACGAAAGCACTTCGAACACACCCAGCGTCCGCCGGTAATGCCGCAGCGGGGAAACCAGAATCGACCGCACCCCCAGCCGGCGGCAGCTGAACCAGTCTACCCGAGGGTTGTTCTCGGCGTCATTGCACAACAGCACTTCGCCCGAGCGCACGCAGTCGGCCGAAAGCCCCGTGTCCGTCTGTAGGCGCACTCCGAGATCGGGAGCCGTCCGTCCCGTCCGGGCGCGGCAAACAATCTCGCTGCCCGCACGCAGCGCAATCGCTGCCCCAGTGGCGCCGGTCATGGTCTGCGCTTTCTCCGCAATAATGCTGATGCCCGGCTCCAGGTTCAGTTCTCCGGGATTAATCTCCGCGTGCTTCAGGGACGCGGAACGCAGCCGCAGATGATGCCGGCTGGAAAACAAAGTGGCCACCGGCAACTCGACGCTGTATTCGTTTTCCAAGCCAGCCTGCGGAACGGTATGCAACAGCGACCGCACCATCCGGTCCAGTTCCGCATCTTCGATCAGGTGCGCCGTCTGCTGTCCGCGCAGAGATCCTCCCAGCACGCGCGAAAGACTGAGCACGGCGATACTGCCACACGCCAGGCAGCGCGGCGTGTTGTTCTCACTGATCATTTCGCACTGCGCGCAAAATACCGCCATCTGCAAGGGCAAAAAGTTCATCTCCGTAGCAGCGAGCGATCCCAGCATTTTTAGCGTTGTTTCCTTCCACAGAAGATTGGGGAAGACTGAAGGTAATTTCCCCTGCCCTTCCGAGTAAATGGCACTGTTGGTTCACACCTGTGGAAAACTAGCCTTGCATCCATGACTCGCTGCGCCCTTGACTGCAAGTTGCCACGGCCCCAACCCGCACCAGACCGAGTGCTGAAAGCTCTATAATTCCGGGCATGTCGTTTCTACGCTTCCTCATGCTGCTCTCGTTAGTCGTCTGGCTCGGTGGCCTGATTTTTCTCGCGCTCGTCGAGGCGCCCACGGCTTTCGCCCCCGGCCTCCTCCCCACGCGCCACCTGGCCGGGTCGATCGTCGGCCACTCGCTCGATGTTCTCCACTGCATGGCCATCGTTTCAGGCATCGTTTTCCTGATCACGTCCATGACCTACAGCCGAATGACCGCCGGCACCGCCCGCCCCCTCGCCGGTCGCCACCTATTAATCGCGCTGATGCTCCTGCTCACCGTGATCTCGCAGTTCGCCATCTCGCCCAGGATGCACGCCATCCGAGCCGAAGCCGGCGTCATCGACAATCTCCCGCTCGACAGCCCGCAGCGCGTGGAATTCAACCGCTTGCATGTGTGGTCAGAGAAATTTGAGGAGGGAGTTTTGCTGCTCGGACTGATAGCGCTGTACGCGACCGCGAGTGCGCTCAAGTGAGGACTGTCACTTCCCAGACTTCACGGCCTTGTCCGCTGGCTTCCCCAGGACGTCATCCAGATAAGCAAGGTACAGCCCGATCAAGTGGTAGCTGTCGTAGTAATCCTTCATCTTGACCGCAGTCAACTGGTCGCGCGATGAATGCAGGATCGGCCAGGTTTCTTGCGTGAGCGAATGCAGGGTAATGCGTGGAATCCGATACCGGGCAAACGACTCCGAGTCGGCCGTGCCCAGTCCGTCCACATTCACCGCCGCGATGGGTAGGCCGCTCGCCACAGCAACCGATGCCAGAGCGTCCAGCAGCGCCTTGTCCGCGTGCGTGGCCCACACCTTTGTTGGACTGAGCCCCAACGAATCCATATTCACCATCGCCTCAATCCGTGTGCGCTGTTCCGGCGTGAGATGTTGCGCATAATACCTCGACCCCACCAGCCCCTTTTCTTCCGCCGTGAACCCCACGAAAACAAACGTATGGCGCCGTGCCTGCCCGCTCAGGCTGTACAACAAACTCGGCAGCAGCGAAGCTCCCGTCCAGTTATCCACCACGCCGGCGCCAGAAGTGTCGACATGATCGGTGTGCGCACCCACCACGATCACTTCCTGTGTCTCCCCCGGCAGCACGCAGATCACGTTAGGCGGCAATTTGTGCTTCAGCGTCTGCTCGAAGAGGTCCGGATCTTTGCATTCGGACTCTGCGAACCACTTCCGGATCAACGCTTCCCGCTCAGTGTTCTTGGTCGAGAAGGATTGCAAGTGTTCTTCGATCGCCGAGCGGTCTGCAAGGCGAATACGAATCTGCTGGCTGGATGCGCCAACCGTGCAACCCACAATGACGATTGCTGCGCCCAGCCCTCGCAGGAAACGGCGATACGCGTCGGTCTGACATCGCGTCATGGTTCCGAGGCTAGCACGCCGTCTGCGCCCGCGCATTCGCCGCCCGGAGTCAATGCAATGATTTATTCTAGTACCGACCTAAGACCTGAGACCTGATCCATGAAAACCGGCATCATCGGCCTGCCGCAGGTAGGCAAATCTTCCCTGTTCCGCATCCTGACGAAGGCCAATCTCTCCGAGCATGCCTTCTCGAACCCGCGCGAGGCACACGTCGGCGTCGCTAAAGTTCCCGACGAGCGCCTCGACAAACTCGCAGCGCTCTATAAACCCAAAAAGCTGACGCACGCGTCGGTCGAATACGTTGACGTGGGCGCCATCGGCCAAGACGCCCTCAAAGAGACCGCCTACATCGGCCATCTCCGCCAGGTGGACGCCCTCATTCACGTTCTCCGGGCCTTCGAAAACGACGCCATCCCGCACGTCGGTCCCATCGATCCGCTGCGCGACATCAAGAACGTCGAATTCGACCTGATGGTCAGTGACCTCGGCCAGATCGAAAAGCGCCTGGAGCGGCTCGAAAAAGACCTGAAGAAAATGAAGACGCCGGAACTGGAAAAAGAAAACGAGCTCCTCATCAAGGCCAAAGCCCATCTCGAAACCGAGAAGCCCCTGCGCGAAATGGAAATGACCGCCGAAGACAAGAAGCGCATCCGCGGCTTCATGTTCCTCAGCGAGAAGCCGATGCTTTACGTGCTGAATATCGGCGAGAGCACCGAACTCGGCAAAGACCTCGAAGCCGCGGTTGCAAAATACAAGTTGACCGAAGTGGCCGCGCGTCCCAATGCCGGGGCGAGCGCGATCTGCGGCAAGGTAGAAGCGGAACTTGCGGAAATGAGCGACGAAGACGCGGCGGAATTTCTCGGGAGCTACGGACTGACAGAAAGCGGACTCGCGCGGCTGATCCGCAAGAGCTATCACCTGCTGGGCCTGATCTCGTTCTTCACCGCGGGCGAAGATGAATGCCGCGCCTGGACGATCCCGGTGAACACGCGGGCGGTGAACGGCGCCGGCGCCATTCACTCGGATCTGGAAAAGCACTTCATCCGGGCCGAAACCATCCGCTGGGACCAGTTGTTAGAAGCTGGCTCCGAAGCCAACGCCCGCGCCAAAGGCACGCTACGACTGGAAGGCAAGGATTACATTGTGCAGGACGGGGATGTGATGCATATCAGACATTCGGGGTAGGAGTACCCAGTACTCAGTACCCAATGGCAGACGATAGGACGCAGCATTTCAAAGATCTCGTGGTTTGACTTCAGAGAGTTCATGCGGTCGGGAGAATCTTGAACGGATTAATCGCCTCTCTACGCGAATAGTTCGTACTGGGTACTGGGTCTGATCTTCAGTACCGGCCCTGGTTGGTCCAAAGCCTCACCATTTCCTCGACCGAGAACGGTTCGTCCGGATCCTTAGCGAATCTTGACTCGAGGCTGAAGGCGTGCATTTCCAGGGGCACGCTGACGTGCGAGCCGGTTCGCAAAAAGCTTCGCACGAAAAGCTCGGTGTAGCGTTCGAGCCCTAAAACCTTGAACTGCACCGCATGGACCAGCGCGTGAAACAAGCGCCGGTCCGTGATTCGATTGGGGAAGAGCACGACATCTTCAAAAGTCAAAGAGGCCATGTGCGCAAGTTCAGGCAGGTTTGTGAGGCCCAGAGCTTTCCCCTCAGCATAAAAGGGTGGCTCGGGAATGGGCTGATTCCGCAGTTCGACAATCCGGATCTCTGCCAGCAGCGCCAGGAGGAAGAAAGGCTTCATCCGGATGCGCTGGTCCTCGCTGAGAGGCGCCCCCTGAGGGCGGTACTCCCGGCGCTGGTCGTGAAGGTAATGCCGCACGTGCTTAATCGCGGCCACCACTTCCTCTTCTCCCAAGCAGGAGGCTCGGGGCGGGGCAATCGGATTCAGGCCGGAAACTTGCCGGGCAATGTAGCTGTAGAAATCGTGTAACGCGGTCGCCGACGCCACCGCCTTGCGCAACACGTCCTGCTCTCCGTAGCGGGCAACATCGTCTGGCGAGAAACGCAGCCGCAGCCGGTCGGTCGCGCACTCGGCACTCAGCATCTCAAGTTGGGCATGCCGCAATTCCGCGTTCATCTGCACAATGGCAACGCGGTCCTCTCGATCACTCCATGTAAACATCTCTGGCGCTCCTGAATCTTGAACATTCTTGAACTCCGCGGGGAGGGCGGGAAAGGGCCGTTTTCAAGTTTCGTATGTGCGGGCGATATGTTTGGTTTTTACGCATTCCGTATATTTATTTTACAATGTGCAATATACTGAGCCATGGAGGTGAACCCAGATGCCCCCGGTTGCTGACAAACAATTGGAAGAACGCATCGTGACGGCCGCTCGCCAGTTATGGCGGGAGCAGGGTGACAAGGGTCTTACGCTGCGCGCGGTGGCGCGCGCAGCCGGCACGACCACGCCTACGGTTTACAAACGATTTCGCAACAAAGAGGCAATCCGGCTGGCACTGGCGTTGCGCATTCGGGCGGAATTGAATGCCGAGTTGTTCGCGTCGTCATGCTTAGAGGAAGTGTTCCAGCGATATTTGGCCTATGCGGAGGCAAATCCGCGCGAGTACGACTTGCTCCGTTTGTCTTGGGCACAGTTCTATACACCCGATCTTCCACGCCCCGGTCGTGCTTGGGTGTCGGCACATATGGCCGCGCGTTTTGGCGGCCGTCCCGAAGATTACGGCCAGATCGTCGACGCGTTGTCCATGCTCTGCCACGGGACTGCCACTGTGCTTACCGTCGGGGGGAGCTCAGCAGCCCACAAAGCGATGCGTGAAGCCTGCCTCAAGTTCTGCGATCAAGTGATCGAGCACATTGAGGTCTTCCGGTCACGCGAGTAGCTTTGGGAACGGCCGGGTTGCTGCCGTTCACACCCTAATGGACATGCAGGAACCGGTCCAGCACGAACATGCTGGCCGCGCCCACAAACACCAGCACGGCCATGCGCACACCCGTTTCTTTGTTGACCTCGGGAATCAGATCCGACGCCGCCACATAAATCGTCACGCCTGCTGACAGCGGCAGCCCGAATCCCACTTCATGCCGGAACACGGCCATGGTCATCACTCCCGCCACCGTAGCCGCACCCAGCAGCACCGACGCGCCCCAGGCAAACCCGCGGCTCCGGCCGCTCGCCAGCATCACGGACGCGATCGTGAATCCCTCCGGAATTTTGTGCATGAATACGGCCAGAAAGATAATCCATCCCAGCCATTCCGACACAATGAACCCCGAGGCGATCGCGATTCCATCAAAGAAGGTGTGGATCAGCAGTCCAAGCAGCACCGAGAATCCCGTGTGCGTGTGGACGAACTCGTCGGCGTGCGTTTCTTCTCCAAAGTGGAAGTGCGGTGTGACCGTGTGCTCGAAGAAATGAATCAGCAGATATCCGAGCAGAATGAGAAATCCGGCCCGGGGGCCGCGCAGCTCAATACTCGCCGGAACCATCTCCACGAGTGAAGTCGCCAGCATGAAGCCCGCGCCCAGCGCGACAAAGTAGCGCAAGTACGAGCGATCCCAGTGCTTCTGCACAATGATCGCGCCACCAAAAACGTTGGCGCCTGCCGCCGTCAGCCCCAGCAGCACGCTGGTCAGAATGGGAGACATGCGGGAGAAGAATAGCAGGAAGATGGTGGTTGCGGGCGCGTGGCTTGGAGCGATGGTAGGCAGGGGACGAACTGCGGGCCACGAGCCAGCCCCAGAGGGGGCATCTGCCAATACCCGGCGCTTCGGCGCCAGGAGAGGCATGGCGAGTCTTGACGAAATCCCGGAGGGACGACTGAACATCTGTTCCACACCCCTCCAGAGCGAATGGCATGAAACCCCGGCTGCTAAGATTCCACCATGCGGATGTGGCTGCAAACCATCGGCTGGCTCGCCTGCGCCGTCTATTCAACCATCCCCGCATTCTGGTTCATGATTCATCCCTTTGCCGAACGCTGGCGAAGCCAGCGCCGATCGCCTTACCGCGTCCTTTTGCCGCTTTGGATCGCGATGTGGATTGGGATGGCCCTCGTCACCCAACCGTGGCATCGCATTACGGTCTACCAGACACTCTGGTCGTGGGCGCCCGCGATTCCACTGTTTGCCGTTGGCATCTTCCTGTACTCGAGGTCGGGCAAGAACTTCACCGCCCAGCAACTCGGAGGTCTGCCCGAAGTCCACGGCGCCCACCGCGATCAAAGACTGGTCACAGACGGCATCCGATCCCGCGTCCGCCATCCCGTGTACCTGGCGCACCTCTGCGAAATGTTCGCCTGGAGCCTGGGCACAGGCCTCGCCGCGTGCTGGGGGCTGACGGCGTTCGCAATCGTCACAGGAACCGTGATGATCCAGATGGAGGATGCGGAACTGGAACAGCGGTTCGGCGAGGAGTATCGGGCATATCGAGGTAGAACGCCGGCGCTGCTGCTCACGCTGCGTTCAGCGAAGCCGCAGGCTCGTCCCCGCCTTTCGGCCGACGGCGCATGCATTCAGTATGAAATAGAAGGACAACCGCGGTGGCGAATCGCGATCCGCGACCTAGTCTGCATTGCCGAGTACACCACTGCTGCCGGACCGCGGGCTGACGACTACTTCCTGGTCTTCGCGACTAAGAGCGGACTCTATTACGAGGCAGCGGTCTACTGTGATGGACGGGACGCGGCCATCGACGTCTTGAGTGAGGCTTTGGGGCGCACCTTGAAACTTGGTCTCATTAAGTCCGCTGAATTTGCCTCCCGGGTCTTGTGGCCGCCATCACTTGAAGGGCATCCTCTTTTTATGAGAGGAAAAGAGAAAGTCATTAATCCAGAAGTGAGGCAACTCACCGCACCCCGCCAGCTATAATCCGCTGTGGCTGAAAGCTGATGGCTGAGAGCTGACGGCTGCTTCTCTCATGCGCTTCGAACTCTTCGTCGCAACCCGATAGAAGCTGTCGGCGCAGCCGCACGTCGTGGCTGCGGCGCCCGCGATCTACGAGCAGGTCCTGATCTCCCGCGGCCCACGCGCCCGCGGAGCGGT
>JAIQFZ010000092.1 GCA_020073015.1 Terriglobia bacterium
AGGTCGTGCACGCGATGCACGATCCGACGGAAGGCGGGCTCGCGATGGGAATCTTCGAACTGGTGGCGCCCGCCGGTCTCGGGCTTCGGGTCATTCGCGAGCACATTCCCGTGTTTCCCGAAACCGACACGATTTGCAGTGCGCTCGCGCTCGATCCGCTGAAACTGATTGCCTCGGGCGCGTTGCTGATCGCCGTCGCGCCAGGGAGAGCGGACTCGGTCCTGACGGCCGTTGAGGCCACAGGCGTTCCGGTTGTGGTGATTGGTGAGGTGCGTCCGTCGAGCGAGGGCATCACGATCGTGACGAATGGGGCCGTAGAGCCGCTCATGCCCCCAGTTCGAGACGAGATCGCGCGAGCCTTCGAAGGCGGTTAGGCAGTTAGGCGCCGTGCGGTATCAGCAGCTTCGATCGGAGCCCGAACATGAACGGACCGATCCACGAAGTACCCCGCTAGCGCCCCGCGGGAGCGAACAACCGCGTCCGACTCTACTTCCGATTTATGTACATGAAAGCAGCGGCCACTATGAAGGCCTGTAACTGAACAATCGTTGGCATTCTTGTCGGAGAAAACCACCGATGACGGGGATGCGGTGATTGCCCTTCTCCAAGACTAGCCGGCAGGGGATGAGGCAAGCTCGCCACTTGTAGTCTTCCGTACCGCGCTTGCGGCCATAAGCGGCAATGTCTTCTTGGGAGACGCCATAGACGACCGCGCCAATTCTAGACCACACGCAGGCGCCGGCACACATGGCACAGGGTTCGTGCGTAGAGTAGAGCACGAAGTCGGGCAGGTAGCGGCCATACCCGCTCGACACATATTTGAGCATTTCCAGCTCTACATGCTTGATGCTTGACCCCGAGGTTTTTACCCGATTGCCGGCGCTGGCAATAACCACTTCACGTCTACCCGTGAGGCGTGTGATGACCGCACCAATGGGATAGTCGCCTCTATCACGGGCGCGCCTGGCTTCCGTGATGGCCAGCTGCATGAACCTCTTTTTCGGTTTGTAGGAAGCAGGAATCATGTAAATCCGAAGATCACGCGAGCAAAGCCACTTCCTACTGTACTCTCCGCAGTCTATTCCGTTGGCGTACCCCTCGTAACCAATTGTCATGCATCTCGACCGCCACTGCCATATCGCAATTCATTGTACCGGACGAGAGAATGTCGGCGACCCAGCGGTATGATCTTCAATCGTGTTAGTGTGCGGCAGTGGAATGATGCGCAAGACAAAACTACTTTTCGTCTGCACCGGCAACCGGGACCGCAGCCCGACGGCAGAGGGCCTGTTCCGCAACTCGAAAGAATACGAAGCGAAGTCCGCGGGCACGCACGCTTTTGCAACGCAAAGAGTCTCCCAGGAACTGATCGACTGGGCAGACAAGATCTTTGTCATGTCCGAACTCGAGGACCAGCATCTCACGTTTCTCGAGACGAATTTCAATCTCAAAAGCAAAGCGGTCTATGATCTCGATATCCCCGACCGCTACGAGAGGGGATCGCAGGAGCTCATAAACCTGCTTGCTTCCCGGCTGTCCCGGTATCTCCGGCAATGAATGTGGATGTTTGTCATTTCGGGAATACACGCAGGGAGCACAACGCCTTCAGCGGCTGCGGGCTTTATCACTGACAGGACAGCACCCGAAATGCAATAGTTGCAGGCAGAGCGATCTCTTCTCGAACGCTCCGGTATGAGACATGTCCGTCACGGGAGCGATGTATGACGACCCGAGACGAGGACTACACAGTCGACACGATGGGGGGTTGCAGTGTCGCCGGATGTGTACGTTCCCATCTGGCTCACTGCGCCAAGTGCCGCCGCGAAATCTGCGGGCATCACTCGGAGTATTGCGAGTGCTGTGGCGAGACGTTCTGCCCGACGTGCTACACGGAGCATGCGCGGGGATCGTCGGTAGCTTCATTTGAGCCACACACTAAGAGTTTTGATCGAGGATTGTAACGCATAACCAACCTAGCCGACATATCTCAGTTGATGTATAGGGGCGATTTCACTCACAGTCCAAGCCCGAGCTACATCCGGCTGCCCCCGCCCACATTCAGCAACTGGCCGGTGATCCAGCGGGCCTGATCGGAAGCCAGCAGCACGATGGCGTCGGCGAGATCTTTGGGCGTGCCCAGGCGACCTGCGGGAATGGTGGGCAGCACCCGCTGCTCCAATTCCGGGGTGATCCATCCGGTCTGCGTGGCGCCCGGCGCGACGATGTTGGCGGTGATACCGAACCTGGCAAACTCGCAAGCCGCCGAGCGGGTATAAGCCTCCATTGCCGCCTTGCTGGCGCCATAAGAAATCTCACCGGGAAAGCAATGCGCACCCTCCGTGCTGACGTTAATAATCCGGCCCCAGTGCGCGTTGCGGGAGACATGGCGACGAAAGTATTCGGCCATCAGTAGCGCCACGCCGCGCGTGTTCACTGCGAAGTGGCGGTCGTGGGATTCAGAAGTGAGGCTTCGTGGCCGATTCTTCCAGCTTTCCACGAAAGGATTGGCGGGCTGGATTTCGGGTGGAAGAAAACTGTCGTCTTCCCAGTAGGCGGCATTGTTGACGAGCACCTCGACGGGACCAAACGTCGCCTCAGCGTTTTGAAACAAGGTGCCGACGGTCGCGGGATCAGAGAGGTCGCACTCCCAGCTGGTGGCACGGCCCCCAGAGGCGCGGATGTCCTGCACGACTGCGTCGGCTGGCTGGCTTTGCCGTTGCAGGAATAGGCTGAGGCCGGGCGCTTCGGGCCTCTCAGTGCGCTCCACCTTCATGCGTGTGCGGAAGAAGTGAATGAACACGGCAGCGCCTTCCCCGGCAAAGGCTTTGGCGGTGGCGGCGCCAATGCCGTGCTGGGCCCCGGTGATCAGAACCACTCGATCGCGCAAGCCGGTGTTCATGGGCCATCACTTTCATCTCGGATTCTAGCAACCTTGGACTTCGGGGCGAAATTGTTCCGACCCGCGCCTCCAGAGCCGTGTCTTCGACGTCAACGACCGCGCCGCGCTCCAACCGCTCCTGGCGGATTGCGACCTCTGCATCAGTTGAGGCTTGGCATGGGCGTCTACACGGTGCGCCAGAAGGCCAAGCATGACACGTGGAAGAACGCAGGCGTCACCGCGGTCGCGGCCTAAGGCTTGGCCCCGTATACAGTCTTGCCGCCAACTACTGTCCACAGCACTTTCGTATCGCGTGCTTCTTCGGCCGTAACCGTCAGCACATCCCGATCCAGCAGGGCGAAATCGGCCTGCTTCCCAGGAGTAATGGAACCGATCTTGTCCTGTTCCCGCAACGCTCGAGCGGCATTTCGCGTGTAGGCATAGAGCATCGCCTCACGCGGGACACGCTGGCTCGCATCCAGAACGCCCGCCGGCCCTTTGCGCGTTTCAGCCTGGTAAATCGCCCGGAATACGTTGGCCGTTGAAACCGGCCAGTCGCTCGCGCCCGCGATAATGCCGCCGGCATCCAGCACCGAACGCGCCGGATACTGCCACTCATACAGCGTGGGGTCGATGTAAGGTTTCACGAGTTGGATCGTGTCTGTTCCCGCGCTCGCCCAGTAAAGCTGAAACGACGCAATCACGCCGAGTTCGCGGAAGCGAGGAATGTCTTCGGGCCTGATCAACTGCAGATGGGTAATGGTGTGCGGCAAGCCGGAGTTTCCGTTCGCCTTCCGGGCCGCCTCCATGCCATTCAGCGCCTCAGTCACGGCTTGGTCGCCGATCGCATGAACATGCACGATCATTCCCTGCTTGTCCGCGGAGATCGCAATCTTTGCAAACTCCGACGAATCGAACAGCAGTTCGCCATTCTTCCCGCTGGGCCGATACGGCTTGGAGAGCACCGCCGTTTGCGAGGGATATTCCAGGACGCCGTCGGCGAACACTTTGATGCCGGCCACCTTCACATCGGGCACATTCTTGAAGTCCTCGCGAAACTTCAACGCCGTCGCCAGTTGCCGCTCCGGATGCCCCTTCTTGAACTCGATCACCGGCAACGCAACAACATGCGAGTTCAACTCTCCGCTTTCAGCCAGTCCCCGGTAGCTGCCCAGGATCGCCTCGCTGGCCATCGGATCGAGCCACGCCGTGATCCCAAGTCCATGCATGTACTGCACCGCCGCGCGTCCCGCGGCGAGCATGCGCTCCTTGCTCGGCTTTGGAATCTCGGCACTGACCTTGTCCACTCCCGCATCTACCAGGAATCCGTTCGGCTCCAGATCGGGTCCGAAGCCGTAGTATCCCCGGGCCACCGCATCCAGTCCGCTGATCAGTTGCCTGTTGATTCCCACGCGCTTCAGCAGTGCCTTGTTCGCCCATGCCGTGTGGCCGTCCATACCCTGGAGCAGAACCGGCTGATCTGCATACGGTCCGGCGTTAAAGCGGTCGTTCAGTTCGTTCGTCTTCGACCAGAATGCCAGCGGGACCCCACCGACGGTCAGAATCTCCCCTTGCATTCCTCGGCCGCTCTTCTTCGCCTCGGCCGCGAACGTCGCCAGTTCATCGACGGAACTCACGTTCTCGCCGATATCGGCCGAAATCAGCGAGAGCCCGCCGTCCACAGCGTGACAATGGCTGTCGATCAAC
Organism: Terriglobia bacterium; assembly: GCA_020073015.1. Lineage (GTDB taxonomy): Bacteria > Acidobacteriota > Terriglobia > Terriglobales > Acidobacteriaceae > Acidiflorens. Next base: position 4,586 of record JAIQFZ010000092.1, read on the forward strand.
CCTGGCAATAACACATTGCCTTTGAGGTCAATCATCTCCGCGCGGTTCGTCACCGCCTTAGAGACCTCCCCCCGGTTCCCCACGGCCACAATCTTTTCGCCGCGGATGGCCACCGCCTCGGCATAAGGATGCTCCGGTTCCCCGGTAAAGATCTTGCCGTTATAGAGCACGCGCTCGTCCGCTCCTGCAAACGCAACGCCTTGAAGACAAGCACACAGCAACAACGCGAACACCCAGTTCGCCCTGGACATTGACATTACCCTCGGCTTGAAATTGATCGGATCTCTTCGGGCGCAGAGCGTCGCCGCCAGAAGAGCAAGGCACGATATCACATCGGAGTATTCAACGCACGGAGTCGCGGATGCGATTCCAGTCGGGTTGGGCGCGGAAAAGACGAACCTGAGGGCAGCGATAGGAGAAGAGTCCGGTTGTGTACAAGAGTTAAAGGTTCTGTCCTTCGTCGTCGGTGGCGCACTGGCAGGTCAATTCGACGCCATTCTTCGTAGGCGGCGCGATTGCCGGTGAAATCGACGACGGACGGAGAAACAGGTAGGATCGAGTGCCGATTCTGGTGTGAGTACAGCCGGACCGGCATCCGGAAATGTGACAAATTCGACGGGGATTTCTGCGTATCTACAGGTTAGCTGGAATCATCAGGAATTGCGCTCTCCTAGCCCACAGGCCAGGAGTTCAATTGTGTTGAGGGGGTGAGTAGACCGCGGAACACTCGTCACAGTACTCGGTGAACTCTGGGACCCCGAACGCACGAGAAAATCGCAGACCGGCTCAGGTCAGTGATCGTGATCACAGCAGATTTGTTCAGGTTAATGTCATTGTGGAAGGTAGAAGCGACGGCTTACCTCGGCTCGGGGGTTCACATGTCACTCGTCGCGCCGGCTGTAGACATTCGCCTGAAGTCCGTCCTGATCGCAACCGATTTCTCAGAAGCGTCCGAGAAACCCCTCCGCCATGCTCTCGCCATTGCCCGCCACTACGGGGCGAAATTCTATCTGGCGCACGTGGTCTCCTCGCTCGGATACACCCTCGTGGGTCCAGACGCGGTGAGTGCCGCCACCGAAGCAGTTTGGAGGGACGCTCGTCAACTGGAGGGCGATCTCGTTCAGAGTGGGGCACTGGCTGGTCTGCGTCATGAGGTCATCATTTGCCAAGGTGATGTGTGGGAAGAGCTGGAAAAAGTAGTCACGCAAGAACAGGTGGACTTGGTGGTCATCGGTACACGCGGGCGGCGAGGTTTGGGGAAACTGCTCCTCGGGTCAGTGGCGGAACAGATTTTTCGTCACGCCAATTGCCTTGTTCTGACCGTTGGTCCGGGGTCCTTTCGGGAGGCCCCAATCGAAGGCACTAGAGCAATTCGGCCGTTTCTGTTCGCCACGGACTTCGGGGGAGCTTCTTTGCATGCCCTTCCCTATGCCATCTCGTCCGCGAATCAGTTCGCAACAAAACTTGTTTTGCTCCATGTCGTCCCTGAGGTCCCGATGCCGGAGGGTTTTCATTGGTACACTGCCGGCGATCTCATGCAAATGCGTGAGAATGCTCGCATGGCTAGCCTATGGCGGCTCGAGGAATTGACGTCGCAGAATACCGATCTGGCAGTCAAACCTGAATTCATGGTCGAGTTCGGACTGCCGGGCGAGAAAATCCTGCAAGTAGCCGAGACTCTCAAAGCCGACGCCATTATTATGGGTTTGCATCGCTCAACCCATATTGGTACGGCCTCCCACATGCCGTGGGCCACTGCGTACGAAGTGGTGTGCGGTGCAGGCTGCCCCGTCTTGACTGTGAGGAATTGAGGCAGAAATGCCTAATGCGGTCTACTGCCGTCCACACAGCGTCCGCCGGGTTTTGGGTCTCGCACTCCGCTACGGTGAAGGGGCGTTCTTGTTCCGTATGCCACCGACGCCGCAAGAAAACACCATTTTGAAAACGCCCAACAGCACCGGTGTAGAATTCAAGTTTGGTTTAAGCCGTACGTGACGTAGGAAATATCCCTTACTGACACTGAAGTCCGCGTGGTGTCAAACCGAACCTCTTACGATGTGAAGGACGAAGGCTTGCCGACCTGCTTCTTCGCCACAGATCTGCACGGACATACCGACCGGTACGACAAACTGCTCGCGTTGATCATCAGGGATCGGCCCGCTGCAGTGTTCCTTGGTGGAGACTCGCTTCCTCGTTTATCGATCTCCGCAATCCAATCCGGACAAGCTGATTTTCTTCATGACTATCTAGTCCCGGCGTTCACGAGAACCCGCGATGCCTTAGGTACGGACTATCCTGACATCTTCCTCATCCTTGGCAACGACGACCCACGCTGCGAAGAGGAGGGTTTCGTCGCGGCATCAGCCGATGGCCTCTGGCACTACGTCCACAAGCAAAAATTCCTCTTTGGAGCGTTTCCGATTTATGGTCTTGCATATGTTCCGCCGACCCCGTTCTGGCTAAAGGACTGGGAGCGTTACGACGTTTCCCGGTACGTCCCGCCGGGCAGTGTTTCTCCCGAGGAGGGCTATCGAAGCGTACCGGCGGAAGACAGCGAGATCAAATGGGCCACGATCCAGAAAGACCTCGCTTCGCTCGTGGGCGAAGATCCTCTCGATCGTGCAATATTCCTCTTTCATTCACCACCCTCTGACACACCGCTCGACCGCGCGGCGCTGGACGGGAAGACTTATGAATACGTTCCGCTCGATGTACATGTCGGCAGCATCGCGGTCAAGCGGTTTATCGAGGAGCGGCAGCCTCTGCTCACCTTGCACGGTCATGTGCACGAGGCTGCGCGCTTGACCGGCGAGTGGAAGATCCGGATCGGGCGAACGGTCTGCATAAATGGCGCTCACGATGGGCCGGAGTTGGCGTTGGTGCGCTTTGATCTGGAATCACCCGAGGCGGCTACGCGGGATTTACTTTAGTTCAGACTTGGGAATCCTTCATCGCCAGTTTACGTGCGGGATCTGTGACAGCGTCGATTTTGACGGCAAAACTCGAACGTTCCGCGATGTCCGTGTCAGTAACCAGGTGCACATCCAGAAGACCGTCCGTGCGATACCCGGTCCGCAGGAAGTTGATTTCCGCGAGGCAGCGACTCCAACCTTCGAGCCAGAGCAGCAGTTCTTTCCTCTGTTCTTCGTTCCCCTGGAAATGCAGCAGGATGTCGATATCGCTGGCGGGCCCCGCCGTCGCGTTCTTTGTGCTACCGATAAGGTAGAAGGCTTTCACACCAAACTTTTGCGGATCGAGATCTGCCGCGATCCTCTGTGCCATGCGAAAACGCCAGCGCCAGTGTTCATTCGTTCCCCGGTCAATGAACTCAGCCTCGGATTCGATTGACCCGATCTTCTGCTGTGGGGGTGATAGGAACCCAACCGCCTGGTCCAAGTCGGCGTTCATGAGCACCCGCAGGATGAGTCCACCCGTTTCGAGGGGTACGTCAGTTACCCGGAGCGTTTCCGCGAGGTGCGCAAATTCAGGGAGCAACTCCTGAAGTACGTTGCGCGACCGTCGAAAGAACAGCTCATTGAACACTGTGGTTGGATCGTCGGGGTACAGCGGCAGGTAGCGGATCGAAGCTTCTACGAGGTCCTGGAAGAAGTGGGTCCCGAATGACAATTCGGGCAGGTAATTTCCTCTCTGGCGTGCTACTTCGATTAACATTGCGGTGTTGTTGATATCGGAGTAGGTCACCGGGACGCCAAGTTTGATGTCGCCGCGGCTACCCCAGCGTCCAGGCCCGACCAGGATGAACTGGCGTTTCGGCAACAGCTTGTTTAGTCTGCCGACCGCGCGCCCGACATCGCGCATAGCCGTCTGATCCGGGAGTTGGCTGTAGCCCTCGAGGTCGACATACACAACGTGCGTGATCTCCGGTACCTTGCCGTTCGAAACAAAATGGGCGGCCGAAAAGATGACCTTGTCTGACGGCAAGTTCTGCGGGATCGCGACCGGAACCGCGTCCGCGCCGTAGCTCTGGGGTCGGCACTGTAGCAAATAGAAATCCTTCCCGTCGTAGGCGAACTCAATGTCTACCGGTGTCCCGAGCTTGGATTGCAGCAGGTTCAGCAGTTCGCGGATACTGCTTACGAAGGGAGTCTTCCGAATCAGTCCTTCAAAGGTGAAGACTGCATCCTGAGAACTGAAGTCAGGCATCGGTCCGATGATTGGCTCGATCCGGTCATGGCTTACTAGCGATACCAGGTTGCGAATCTGCGGGTACGTGGCGCCGGAATAGCGCAGGAGTTCCGCGACGTCGACGGTCTCGAAAGCGTTGGTTTCCAGATTGATGAGATCAATCCGCTTGGGTGAATACCGGAGCACTTCGTCGGCGGTGACGTTGACACGCAAACTCGGCTGGCCCGGAGCGATCAGCACGGGATAGTCATCGGCCACGCGGTCCACCGCACGTGTGCCCAGCCCAGGCACGAGCCGTATGAGGCCATCCTCGCGCTTGATGCGGGCGGACCAGCGGAACTCATTGTGGCTGAATGCAACCCCAGAGCACGCGGGCAGGAAGTACTTGCCAACCGACTGACCCACCACTTCCTGGATCATGATGCCCATCTCTTCGTGGACATCCAGCAGACCTCGCTCGGCACGGTACTCGGTGGGATCCGGACCGAAGATCGAAGCGTACACCTCTGCGAGAGCGTCCATCAATGCCGCCAGACGTTCTTCCTTGGTCCCACGGTTGCCCAAGAACAGGCTCTTATACTTGCCGGAGAAAGCTGACCCAGGACGGTCTTCCAGCAAACTCGAGCTACGGACGATGAGCGGAACATCACCGAGATTGTCGAGCGCGAGCGAGAGTCCCTTGGCGAATTCGGAAGGGAAAGACGATCTTTTGAACAGAGCCACCAGGTGCGGGTATTCCTGCCGAACCTGGTCGATCTCCATGTATTTCCGGTTGAGAACATCCTCCAGATCGTTATGGTGCACGAAGTCCTGAATCCAATCGGAAGTGAGGTACCAAGTTCTGGGCACCTTGACTTCGTGCAGAAGGGCGCTCGCTTCAGGGGCTTTGTCTATGATCTTCCTGGCCAGGAACAAGCCGGCACTCTTACCGCCCAGTTTCCCGTGGCAGCCAGGCGGGAAGATGACCTTACCCAACAGATCATAGAAATCCTTAACGTCGATGAAATTCTTAGCGACGTTGATGAAGTCGAGGCTTTCGGAAAAGAAGCGGCGGATCAGCGATACCCGGAGACCCTTCTGCGTATAGAGCGAAAGTTCGCCCTCCTCGACACCGATGTGCCGATAACGCTCGACACACTCCATGATCTCTCCCAGCGAGGTGTCCTGGTTTTCCAGCGCCCGGACCAGAAAGCTGGCCTTGTCCTCTTTGATCCATCGAGTCACACAATTGAGGATTTCGGTTTCGCTCAAATGTTCCTCGGCGATCCGGAGCGCCTGGGTCGTCAAGTCGGAGGAATGACCGGGGGCGTCCTGCGGAAGAGGCCGGTTCTCGTCGGTGGAAAAGCCCGGCTCGGAAGGCACGCCTGACCCAACACGTCGCAGGAGGTCCTTGGCCTCCTGGACTCCGCTCCAGCTCAAGTGATTGATCAATTTGCGCGAAATCCGTTTCAACAGGGCGGGGTCCGTGTCGCGCAGAAACTCAAGGACAATGCGCCACTCCCCTTGCGCGGTCGCGGCTGCATCCGCCGCTGCCCAGCCCTCGAATGCGGCTCGCAGATGCCGTTGAGTGACCGCGCTTGCAATGCGCTCGGCAATCGTCTCGATCAGCTTGCGCTCTTCTTTGAGAAACGGGCCTTCGTCCGATCGCGGCATCTCCTGTCGGTACGAGACCTCGACTGTGCCGATAGTCTCACCCTGCACGACGATGTTGGCCTTCTGAACCCAAGGCGTAGGTTGGAAATCCGGCGGTTGGACCACCAGGTTCTCAAAGATAATCCGGGCCCGACACTCGTGCGGGTGTTGCCAACCTGGCGGCAGGACTTCGATGATGCCGCGGAAAATCTCCTCCAGAGGTCGGTTGGTCTGGCTTAGGAGTTCGCCCACCTGATACAGGCAGTTGAGTTCCTTGGCCCGCTCCTGCAGAGCGTGGAGCATGGTCCCGAATTGGATATCGTCCGGCTTCATTTTTTCGCTTGGCTTGTATTGTCTCGGGTCTGCGACCGGATGACTCCCCGCGCGGTCCGCCCATCGACGCGTACCGAGAGCCGCTCTGTTGGCCGCACATAGCGAATGAGTTCCGTCTCGTGCACAACGGGCTGCAGGTTGAGCCAATCCCAATTGATTCCAAAGTGGCGCCCGTGTTGCACCATGAAGTAGCTTGCCCGAAAGCTCGACAAATTGTGAAAAAAATGCGAACCCTGGCTCAACTCCACATTCATCTCTGGCAGCGTCGCCTCGACGATCGCCCGCGCCCCGGAGATCTGGCTCCAGTCGACGGGGATGCCGAGCGACGGATGGGAACTTCCCCAGCGGCCGAATCCAATCAACAGGAAGGGCCGCTTCTGATCCTGCAGTTCCCGGTTTATCGACTCCAACTGCTGAGCGATGACAGGCGTGTGCAAGGGCGAGAATTTGTCGGGCCGCACGAAGACAATGTCTTGTATGTCATCAGCACTACCGTTGCCCATTACCATGTCCGACGCAACAATGGCACGCGGATCGGAAAGATCCTCGACCGTGACGTCTACCACCTGGTCGGAAACCACCATGGAGCGAACCTGCAGGAATCCCAGGCGCACCCGCGGTCGTTCGCCGCGGTGCGTTTGCAGCGTGATGGCGAACTCAATCTCGACCTTGGCATTAACGGTCTTCTCCGAGGCGTCGAGCAGCGCTTTCACCAGGTCGTTCAGGGGGACCTCCTCCCGCACCAGCATCGGAGCAAAATTCAATATCCGCGGTCCCCGAGATCCCATTCCCGGGACGACTCGGTCGCGTTCCGGATCGTAGGTTGAGACGAGGAAATACAAAGCCTCGTCGGCTTCGGCATCGGCCAGATTGGCGTGCACCAAGTACTCTGTCTCACTGACCGGATCGTAAGCGGGTGGCTTGCCCATGTTGACTGCCCAAAACTCTGTTTGGGTGCCCTTCAGCAACTCCTGCACCGAAGCGAATGGGGGCGGTTTCTTCGGATATGCAGGTGAAAAAGTCCAGGCTATGCCACCGTCCACTATCGTCTTGCCCAACCCCAGTGCCAGCGTCACGACGCCTTCGTCAGGGCGGGCGGGCTCAAACGCATAGAAGTTGTAAGACCGCGCCACGCCAGAAATATCAGGATAAAAGCGATCTCCTCTGTGCTGGCCGACTACTTCCTGGATAATGACCGCCATCTTCTCTTCGCCAGGTTTGGTCCCAGTAGTCCGGATGTAGTCTCGGGCCTCACGGAAGTAGGTGGACGCGTACACAAACTTGATGGTCTCCACCAGCCGGCGAAATCGTGTGTCCGGATCGGGCTGGTTGTTGGGAATCATTTTGGTCGCGTAGACGCCGGCAAACGGACGCTCCAACGCGTCCTCAAGCAAGCTGGAGGAGCGGATCGCCAGAGGGGTTTTGACTTGAACGATCAGCGCGCGGAGATCACCGAGCAGTTCAAACGGGAGGTCGCCCTTCTGAAAAGCGTGGGCGATGCGGTCGTCGGACATTTCTTCGAAGGGCAACTCGGCCAGGCGGTTCTGCGCGATGAATTGATCAAAGCAGTCCGTCGCGATGACCGCCATGGTGGGCACGTTGATATCAACATCAGGAAAGGAAGCAGGCTCGATCTGCTCGGCAAGGAGATCTTTGATGAATACCAATCCGCTGGCCTTGCCACCGATTGATCCAGAACCGATCTGCGTACAGCGGAAGGTGCCATCCCAGAACTTGCGGTCGAAGACCGGCAACTCGGCAACGAGAGGCTTCAAACTGCTCATCGATACTTCCCACTGCATCATAGTGGATGCCGCACGTTTCAAGACGCCGCGCCGGAGTGACGCGCATCTAGCCCGGGGTTGGCGACGACCGTCACACCCAGCCGCGTTCGTGACACGCTTTGGCTACTCGGCCGATCGCGATCGCGTAGGCGGCATCTCTCATATACAACTTTTCCCGGCGAGCCAGATCGGAGACCGCAAAGTACGCTGATGTCATCTTCACGTCGAGCTTTCCGAGAACCTCGTCTTTCTCCCAGAAGTAGTTCATATTGCTCTGCACCTGCTCGAAATAGCTGCAGGTCACGCCTCCGGCGTTCGCCAGGAAATCGGGGATAAGCAGGATGCCGCGCTCCCGAATCTGAGCGTCGGCTTCCGGTGTCGTCGGACCGTTGGCGCCCTCAGCGATGATTCGGACTCGGGGACCGATACGGCTGACGTTATCACCGGTGATCTGGTTCTCCATCGCTGCCGGGATGAGAATGTCGACATCCTGCTCAAGCCATGCCTCTCCCGGGAGCACTTCATAGCCCAGTTCCTTCGCTTTACCTTGGTTGATCCCGCCGAAGTGGTCGGTAATCGACGCTAGCTGGCTGAGATCGATTCCGTCATGCTTGCGGTAGGTGTAGGAACACTGGTCCGCCTGATCCCAGCAGGAGACCGCGATGACCCGACCTCCCAACCGCCGGTAGAGCTCGATTGCGTAGTGGGCTACATTACCGAATCCCTGGACGCTGGCCTGTGTATTCTCGGGGCGAATGCCCAATTCTTTAAGCGCCTCGCGCAATGTAATGACGACGCCATAGCCGGTAGCCTCGGTTCGGCCGAGCGAGCCACCCATGCCAACGGGCTTGCCGGTGATGAATCCGGGGAACCGCCCGCCGTGTATTTTCTCAAACTCGTCGAGCATCCAGAGCATGTGTTGCGCGTCGGTCATCACATCCGGGGCGGGTACATCGGTTACTGGCCCGACGTCCCTTGCCACTTGGCGTACCCAGCCACGGCAAATCTGCTCCTGCTCCCGTGCGCTGAGATTATGCGGATCGCAGATCACCCCACCCTTCGCCCCGCCAAGCGGAATATCCACAACCGCGCACTTCCACGTCATCCACATTGATAGGGCGCGTACTGTATCGATCGTCTCCTGCGGGTGGAATCGGATGCCACCCTTGCCCGGTCCGCGTGCGTCGTTGTGCTGCACACGGAAGCCTCGGAAGACCTTCACCATTCCGTCGTCCATCCGCACCGGGATGGCAAACTGGTACTCGCGCAGCGGGTACCGCAGGAGATCTCTGGTGGCCGAGTCAAGCCCCAGGTACTCGGCCACTTTGTCGAACTGGGCCTGCGCGATCTGAAATGAATTGAACACCTTGGAGGACCTTTTGGCAGGTGGGCCAGGAGCGGCTTTCGAAACCTCCTTTTCGACATTGATCGGTTCCGTCAATACGCTCTCCGGCATGGTTATCTCCTTGCTGTTCTGCAAACCAATTCCATTATCCTCCCCGAGTGGGCATGTCCATGTGATGGTAAGCACGTCAGCCCGTGACAGGTGCACGCTGAAAACCAGCGAGATTTTGGAACGGTCTGCCCACATCACAGCGCTGAAATGGCGTCGCGGTCCAAGAATGTTGCTGATTGGAAGCGAAACACAAGGTTCTGGGCGGATGGTCTTCAAACAAGAAGTAATTCGGGTCCTTCCGGTTTGCCCGTGAATCGGTGGCACCCGTCAGTGGAGATTCCAACTTTCCACAAGCGGACTTCTGGTCCGCTTGGAAGAACCCTCTTCCACGTGACACACGTTTAAGGCAACTGCTGGAGACGAGCCGCCAGCGGGTCTTCGGGCAGGCTTGCCTTCGTGTGCCGAGCAAGCGTCTGATGTTCCGCCGGACAAGCCAGGCCTCTTCCCTTCTAGTACTCCGTCAGGATGGAGACGTGGCAGTAAAGGAAGAGCCGCCCAAAAAAATCGGGCGGCTCGATCCATCCGAAATGCAGATTCTGGCGCAATCTTGCTTTAAGGTTCTCGCCGCTCGACGACTCAGTGCATCTGCACGGCGGTGGCGCATTCGTTGGCGCATTGCGCACCACCGTAGGTCCCCACCGCAATTCTTTGGTTGTTGACTCCTTCAGCGAGACTCGAATCCCCCGGGAAGCCAAGTTGACGAACAAACGTGCGGTCCTTGCTGCTCCATCGCGTGGCAAACATGTTCCCATCCGCGTCGAAGGCCGCACCCACGATGTCACCCAACTCGTTGATGCTCTCCCCGAAGCCTCCAGTCGTCGAACCCGGCAGGCTCGGGAGGAGAGTCAGCTTATAGACCTTCCTTAGCCGATCGACCGGTTTCCAGAGCGCGGCAGACATGGTGCTCCAGTCAGACGAGTCGACATCGCCGACAGCTTCACCCAAGTCGTTGATGCGGCAGCACTCGGCGTTGGGAAACTCGGGGGAAACAGGAAGCCGCACGATCTTCCATCCCTTTCCGTTCGGGAGGGGATTCCAGATGACACCAATGCCGTCGGTATCATTCCAGGCCATGCCACC
>JAIQFZ010000093.1 GCA_020073015.1 Terriglobia bacterium
CGCGCTTGGGATTCCAACACCGTCCGTTGCTCCGGACTCAACGTAATGGCAGGGGCTATGCGCATCCGCAACTATCTCCTTCATCATAAGACGCGCGCGGATCGATAAAGGTTGTTAGTTGTGACGCACTACACTAGCACGTTCGTGGACAGGCTGAGCGATTTACCAAGTGTCCTTATCTGCACGCTCCTAACGATGAACGTAGCAGTGCCGAGATTCGCCACCCAAAGCAACGGTTTCCTGTTCTCGACTTCTGCTCCGAAGTCTACGTAAACCTTGCGCTGCTGCTCTAGTTGGTCACGGAACAGTTGCACGTTCGCGCGGTTTGCAAGCACATATTCAAGAGTCACGTACAACAGGAGAGCAGTCGCAATGGTGCTCCCGGCATTCGAGAATCCGGGGTACCACACCACAAAGGAAATCAAAGCAAGGATGGTAATGGCTGCAAGTACGCGGATCATATTGTTATTGAACTTGACGTATTTCATCGCTCTACTCGACGCAATTGTACTCTCGCCAGAGAGCGTGGGGATTACTTGCCTTGCGCAGCCTCTAGCCGTCCGCAGCAGCTACCCCAACAACTCCCCCACCTCCCCGGGCCTCTCCACCACCACGTCCGGCGTGACCTCGTCCAGCGTGTGCGGGGCAAACCCATACGTCACGCCGCAAGTCCAGAGCCCCGCGTTGCGCCCCGTCAGCACGTCAATCGACGAGTCGCCAATCATCAGCGCCTCCTCCTGCGCGACGCCCGTTTCGTGCAGGATCGTCTCGGCCCCCAGCGGATCCGGCTTCTTGGTCGCAAAACTGTTGCCGCCGTAAATGCGCACGAAGTACTCACCCATGCCCAGCGCGTGCACAATGTCGCGCGATGGATTCACGGGTTTATTCGACAGCACCGCCATCGCCCGATGGACTCCATTCGACGGATGCGCCAGCCCAGCCAGCACTTCGGGAATACCCTCATACACCGTCGTATGGTCGAGCTTGTGCAGCCGGTAGTATCCAAGAAAATATTCCAGCGCCGACTTGAAGAGCTGCTCGTCCGCCGACTCACCCACCGGATCGCCCCCTGGACCGCCCAGCGCCCGCCGCACCAGTGCTGGTGCGCCATCTCCCACGTAAGTCGCAATCGTTTCCCCCGCCAGTTCCGGACGTCCAAAATGCCGCAACATCGCGTTGATCGAATGAATCAAATCAAGGCGGGAATCAATCAGCGTGCCGTCCAGATCAAAAATCAGCAGACGGATGGCATGCGGATCAAACGGGCGCAGAAAACGAATCATGGACTGTTCAGGATATAGCAAGCTGCGCGCTCCGAGCTACGAGCTGCGAGCAATCTCAGCCAGTTCGAAGCTCGCAGCCCTATTCCCAAACGCCCGAACCCGTTTACAATAAGTCGGGCTCAAACTCCCTGGGGTGAAGAACGCAGCATGGCCACGACCAAAGTCGATCCCAAGCTGAACGAAAGCGAAATCAAAAAGAAGCCTAAGACCTACCAGGGTCTGACGAGTCAACAGCTCATCGACGCGTATCGCATCATGTTCACCTCGCGGCGAGTCGATGACCGCGAGATCCTGCTCAAGCGCCAGCAGAAGGTCTTCTTCCAGATCTCGGGCGCAGGCCACGAAGCGGTGGGCGTAGCAGCAGCCCTGGTGCTGAGGCCCGGCTACGACTGGCTCTATCCGTATTACCGTGACCGTGCGCTCTGTCTCGCCCTCGGTGCAACCCCGTATGAAATGCTGCTGGGCGCTGTCGGCGCGGCCGACGACCCCTGTTCCGGCGGCCGACAGATGCCTTCCCACTGGGCCTACAAGCGGCTCAACATCGTCACCCAATCGTCCGCCACGGGAACGCAGATCCTGCAGGCCGTGGGATGCGCCGAAGCCGGACGCTACCTCGCCAAGCATCCCAATGCCGCCCGTCAGGCCGAAGGCGACTACCGCCAGTTCAAAAACGTCCAGTTCCAGGGCGACGAAATCACCTACGTTTCGTTCGGCGACGGTACCACCAGCGAGGGTGAGTTTTGGGAAGCGCTCAACACCGCGTCCAACCGCCGCCTGCCCGTTCTGTTCTGCGTGGAAGACAACGAGTACGCGATTTCCGTCCCGGTCGAAGTCCAGACCGCCGGCGGCAACATTTCGCGCTTGGTCTCCGCGTTCCCCAATTTCCATTTCGAAGAAATGGACGGCACCGACCCCGTGGTTGCCTATGCGGCTTTCCGGCGCGCGGCCGATCACTGCCGGTCCGGCAATGGCCCGGCGTTCGTGCACGCGCACGTGATCCGCCCCTACTCCCACTCGCTCTCCGACGACGAGCGCCTCTACCGTCCCGATGCCGAGCGCCAGCGCGATGCCGCGCGCGACCCCATCTCGTGCCTGCAGATGTTCCTGCTGCGCGAAGGCATCCTGGACGAAAAGGGTATTAACAAGATCGAAAAGGAAGTGGACGAGGAAGTCCAAGCCGCCGCCGACCGCGCCCTCGAAGCGCCCATCCCGCGACCGGAGACCATCCACCACTACGTTTACTCGCCCGATCTCGATCCCACGTCGGCGGTGTTCGACCGGCATCCCGCGTTCGCCGCACCCGAGGCGGGCTCCGACGGCAAGCGCTCCGCCGCCTCTCAGCCCAAGACCATGGCTGACCTGATCAATGCCACCCTGCGCGATGAGATGCGCCGCGACGAGCGCGTCATCGTCTTCGGCGAAGACGTGGCCGACGCCAGCCGCGAAGAGTACCTCAAGCAGAAGCTGATCAAGGGTAAGGGCGGAGTCTTCAAGCTGACCGCCGGATTGCAGATGGAATTCGGTTCGGACCGTGTCTTCAACACCCCCATCGCCGAAGCGAATATCGTCGGGCGCGCCACCGGCATGGCCACCCGCGGCCTGAAGCCGGTCGTCGAAATTCAGTTCTTCGACTACATCTGGCCCGCCATGATGCAACTCCGCGATGAACTCCCCACCATCCGCTGGCGCTCGAACAACGCCTTCTCGTCGCCGCTCGTGGTGCGCGTCGCCATCGGCGGATACCTCACCGGCGGCGCGATCTATCACTCGCAGTGCGGCGAGAGCATCTTCACGCACACGCCCGGATTGCGCGTCGTCTTCCCGTCGAACTCGCTCGACGCGGCAGGCCTGCTGCGCACCGCCATCCGTTGCGACGACCCCGTGCTCTTCCTCGAACACAAGCGCCTTTATCGCGAAACCTATGGCCGCTCGCCCTATCCCGGCCCGGACTACATGGTCCCGTTCGGCAAAGCCAAGATCGTACAACCGGGAACGGACCTCACCGTCATCACCTACGGCGCGGTGGTCCCGCGCGCCCTGCAGGCCGCGCAGAAACTGGAGCGCGAGCAGCACGTCAGCGTCGAACTGATCGACCTGCGCACGTTGAGCCCGTTTGACTGGGAAGCGATCGCCGCGTCGGTGAAGAAAACCAACCGCGCCCTGATCGCCTACGAAGATTCCCTGAGCTGGGGATACGGCGCCGAAATCGCTGCCCGCATCGTCGACCAGCTCTTCCACCACCTCGACGCCCCGGTGAAGCGCATCGCCGCCACCGACACCTTCGTTGCTTATCAACCGCTGCTGGAAAACGCAATCCTGCCCCAACCCAGCGATCTGTTCCGGGCCATGCGTGAACTGGCCGAGTTCTGAAGTTAGGCTTTGCGCTTTGGGCTTTCGGACTTCACACAGCCTCGGATTGTCTGCGTGAGAACTCGTTGTCGGCAATTCAGGGAACGAAACGCTGGAAAATCCAACCCCGGCAGGGGCGAGCCAGCTTAGCCCAGCGCTTCAGCGCTGGGTAAAACGCAAACACGACACCGAGTCCCGGAGGGACGACCCAAATCACCCTTTCTTACCTTTACCCCAACCGCCCCCGCCCTTCCCGAAATTAAATCCCCACGGCCCGCCCCCAAAACACACCAGCGCCAACGCGATCGCCGCCGCCGACAGCGGAAACTCGTAGCCTCCCTGACCGGTCAAGCCGTTTTTGAAATGCACTTTCCAGATCGCCACTCCCATCTCGATCACGAACGCAAGCGAGAAGAAGCGCGTGAACAGTCCCAACACAATCCCGATGCCGCCAAAGAATTCCGTGCCCGCCGAAAGATACGCCATCCAGGAAGGAAGGCCGAGCGAGCCCACCATCTCCATGTGGTGATGGAATCCGCCAAACACCTTGTGATACCCGTGCGCGATCAGGATCGCACCCAGCACAAATCGCAACACCAGCAGCGCAACAGGCTGCAACCGATTCAAGAAATCCACGCTGACCTCCGGGATGGAATTGATGGCTGAAAATGATTACGGTAGCAGAAAGGCAGGTCAGAGGTCACAGGTCACAGGAAAACCAAACCCGCACCCGAGGCAACGTCACCGAGAATTGTGGAGCAGCGTTTGGAATCCGGTTTTCCTGAGACCTGACACCTGTGACCTGCCCTACCAACTCGAGTACGCCGTGCCGTCGCTGCCAATCTGGTTGGAACCACTGTGGACGCCGATGATGCCGTCCGTGTCGGTCTGCTCCAGCGACATGATCGCGTCTGCCGGCTCCGTCTGCCAGGTATCGACGCGGCCCGTGATGTCGTCCGGAACATTCTTTATGTATTTCGCCTGCACCAGATCTTCCAGAGATTTTGGAGGTTTCTGCTTGTCGAGGGTGTACTGGACGATCACTCGATTCAAGGTTGCCAGGTTCTGGCGCAGATTTTGTTCCCGCTGTCGCGTAAGGCTGTGGCTGTAGATGGGCATGGCCACCGACAACAGGATCAGGATGATGCTGATCACCACCATGATCTCGATCAGCGTGAATCCACGGTTGCGTCCTGCTGCACTTCTTTTCATTCCCTTCCCTAGTGCAGCCAGCTCGAGTACTGGGTGCCCTCGCTCGATATCTCATTGGAGCCGCTGTGAACACTCCCGATGCCGGTTTGGTTCGGATCATACGCATCTTGGGGATCTTCCGGCTCCCACACCCAGGAGTCGGTGCGGCCAGTGATGTCATCAGGAATGAACTTGAGGTATGCGGGCACCAACTCATCCGGCGATTGGGGCGCTTTCTTCTTGTCGAGCGAATACTCCGCGATGGCCTTGTTGAGAGTCACCAGGTCATGATGAAGTTTGGCTTCCTTGGTGCGAAGAATGCTCCGGCTGTACATGGGCAGGGCAATCGACAACAACACCAGGATCATGCTGATCACGATCACCATCTCGATCAGCGTGAACCCCCGCCTGCCGCGCTCGGACTTTGTTCTCATCTACCAGTCCTTGTACTTGGTCCCATCCAGCGCCTCGTCCTGCGATTTCGTGTACACGTCGAACACATTCTGCCCGCCCCAGGAGTCGGAAGTGGGATCGTCTTGCATCGAACGCATCCCCCATTCGGCTTTGCCGGTCATCGGATCGATCGGAATCTTCCGCAGGAATTTCAATTTCTTTCCCGCTACATCTTCCCCTTCCACCAGTTTATCGAGATCCGGCGGCCAATTGTCACTGCCGACCTTGGTCTGAAATGCCCCTCGATCCGCGGCGTCCTTGTAGCGATCGATGGCGTCGCGCATCATCCACAGATCGTAGCGGAGTTCATGCTCCCGTTCGCGCTTCACGGCGAACTTCACCGACGGGATCGCTAGCCCCACCAGGATGAGCAGGATCGCGGTCGCCACGATCATCTCGATCAGCGTGAACCCGCGCTGCCGGCGCCTGCCGGAAACCGCAGTCCGTGTGTGAATCAACTGGATCATCTGCTCCGAGTTCAAGCCCCGTCTCTACTGCACCGTAATCGCTGCTTGCGCGCCACTCAACGCGATCGGTTGCATGGCGGGATCGCGCGCCCCACCGCGCGTAATGGTCAGAGCCGACTGCCCCGGTCCCTTGGCCATAAAGGTCAGCGTCACCACCGCTCCCTGGCCCGAGACGCCGCCCGCTCCCGGAGGACGCGTCGCCGTAACCTGCAACGTCCCGGTGGCCGGATCATCGCGGTGCACCAGCGCAACCGCCTGTCCATCCTGCGACAGGAAACCGCCATTCGAAACATTCACCACCTGCAATTGATTCGGGTCGTAGTTGAGCTGCAACGGAACCGAATAAATATTCTGCCCGCCTGAGAGCATCACGTTCACTGTGAAGGTCGCTCCCTTGGTTTGACTGAGCGACGGCGGATCAAACATGAAAGTCCCATTCCCGTTGCCAGCCTGCGGAGCCGGGGTCGGCTGCGCGGGCTGAGGCTGTACTTGGGGCTGCGCCTGCGGAACGACCGCCGGGGCAGCAGGGGCCTGCGCCGCCGCGCCGGGCGCGCTGGCCGCCGGGGGCGCGGGCTTGCTCGCGCGCCGCAACTCGATCGCATTCGCCGTGCCTACGTCGAGCATATCCCCGCTCGCTTTGGAAGCGTCCGGCCCACGAATAATATGCGGCACCAGCACAAACACGATCTCGTTTTCGCGGTGCTCGGTATTGGTCTGCGAGAACAGATACTTCAGAATCGGCACTTGCGCCAGGCCAGGAATCCCGGTCAGAGCCTTGGTCTGCTGGTCTTCCAGCATCCCGCCCAGCAGATTCACCTCGCCATCTTTCAGGCGGATTTCATGCTCAATCTTGCGCTGTCCGATGACCGGCTGGCTAATGCCGCCAATATTCACGTAGGAAGTGACCGCCGAGATGTCGAGCGTCATCTTCAGCGTGACTTCGCGTCCCGCATGCACGCGCGGCGTAATGTCGACATTCACGCCCACATCCAGATACTGAAACTGCGTGTTGACTAGCGGGTTGATGCCGACGCCGCCGATCCCGGGCTGAAACGATCCGGTCGCCACCGGCACCCGGTCACCGATCTTCAACGTCGCCTTCTGCCCGTCCAGCGCGCGGATCTGCGGATTCTGGATCAGCTTCGTATTGCTGTCGCTCAACAACGCTGTCGCGGTGGCCTGCGGAATCGTGACCTGGAAGTCGGTTGCATTGAGGTTGGCCAGCGTGTTCAGGTTGATCCCATTGGTCGAAGTGTTGGTATTGGTGTTCGTGCCGCTGTTGCTCGTGTTCGTGTTGATATTCGGCTGCAGCTGGACGGTGGCACTGGTCGGCGGATTAATTCCCAGGTTGCGCATCTTGTCGCGGCTCACCTGCATGACCGCCACTTCCACCACCACTTCCGGCTTGGCCTTGTCCAGATCATCGACCAGTTTCTGAGCCAGCGCCATCTGGTCGGGCGTGCCCCGCACCACGATCGCTCCCTGCGAAGGCAGCTGCTGGATGCGGCTGACCTCCAGAATCGTGCGCATCGCGTTCACCACATCCTGCAACTCGGTCGGCTGGGAAAGATTCGAAAGATAGAAAGTTTTGATGACGTTCTGCTCCAGCTCTTTCCGCTTGGCAGGATTGTCTTGCGCGACGAAGATCGTGTTCGGGGTCACCGGCCGCCAGAAGGTCTTGGTCTCGAACGAAACTACCTCAAGGGCGTCTTCCAGAGTCACGCCGTTCAACTCGATCTTGACCCGGCGCGAAGTATAGTCGGGATCGAACAGCACATTGATGCCCGCCAGTTTCCCGATCGTCTCGTAGATCACTTTCGTGTCTTCAGTCAGCTTGAGCGTGATGGGAACGTTCGAAATCGGCGCCAGTTCCACCGGACCCTGGGCCGACTCCAGCCGCCGCCGCAACGCACTCGATCCCGCGGAAGCTTGCGGTTGCGGATTCTGCGCCTCCTGGATCATCTGCTGCGTGCGCTTGAGTTCCTGCTGGGCGATGAACGACGAGCCGTCGATCTCAAGCGCCTTCTGGAATTCCGCCCGCGCCTCTTCCAGCTTGCCTCCGTCGCGCAGAATTTGTCCGCGGTGCACGTGCGACGCCGCGGCCAGAAAGCGCGTCCGCTCGAACGAGGCTCGATACCTCAGTTCTTTGGGTTTGAGGGCATAGGCCTGCTTGTAAAAATCGTAGGCCTGCTCGTAGTTCTGCCGCGCCTCCGCATCCGCACCTTTTTCATAAAGCGTCTTGGCCTGATCGGCAAAGGCGGGAAGACTCAGACAGAGCAGCAGACACAGCACCGGACGGGTCAGACGTCTCATCAAACGGTCCTCAGAAAAAACTTAGCAGCGGGGGCTGGCCATGACCGTTTGAGCGCCCGAAAAGGCACGGACCGGGCCCTCCAGGCGGCCGTCGCCCGCGAAAAGTACCTGAAATTTGGATTATAGCATCGCATCAACTTAGGCCCGAAGTGATTGGAAGGTCAGTGTTTATACTCGTTAGTACCTGTACCGCAGGTCTCCGGTGTCAGGTCGCAGGTCTCAGGAACAACTCCTTCCCTGAAATATTCGATCTAGGATGGTCGGCCTTGCTGAGACCTGCGACCTAAGACCGGAGACCTTCCCTCATGCTAACTTCTTCTTAGCGATGTCCAAGCAGACTACACACCAGACTCGCCCCAATTCCGGAAAGAGTCCGCGCCGCCAGCCGACCGCGTCGGGGGAAAAAGACGCTGCCGTCAATAGGAACGCTAGTCACAACTACTTCTTGCTCGAAAAATTTGAGGCGGGCGTGGTCCTCACCGGCACCGAAGTCAAGTCGGTGCGAACCGGCCAAGCCAACCTGAAAGACTCCTACGGCTTGGTCAAGGACGGCGAACTCTGGCTGCTCAACTGTCATATCAGTCCCTATGAACATGGAAGCTATTCCAACCACGCCGCGCTGCGCACCCGCAAACTCCTGGTTCACAAGGAAGAGATCCGCAAGCTGATCGGCAAGACCCAGCAGAAAGGACTCACCCTGATCCCCACCCGCATGTACTTCAAGAACGGCAGAGTGAAACTCGAACTCGCCCTGGCGCGCGGGAAGCAGCATTGGGACAAACGCGAGACCGAACGCCGCCGCACCGCCGAAAAGGAAACGCGGGAAGCGATCGCGCGGGCCAGGAAAGCCGGATAGCCCAGCACCGGCTCCGCTCGGGGAGCGGTGACGCAATGTGCAAAATATTCGCCCGCCCAGGAACTTCCTGTCCGCCCCTTCTCGGTTTTCGGGGCCGATGTGCAGAGAATTGCGTTGCCCAGTGGCGTTTTGCCAGTCTCAAGTCCGGGTTGGGCAATCGCTGAAAATGGCACTTCGCGTGCACCCGCGAACGTGTTGAAAACTTGTTTCCAGGCCCGATTTCACGTGCCCTTTTGGGGCGCGCGCTTTATACTACGTCGGCTGGAAATGATCACTCCCGCACCCTTGCGGGTGTCAACTGGTGCCTGAATATCCCCCTTATCTGAGGAGAAAGTTTGGAATGCATAGACGCGAATCATACCCGGCAAAGTATGTCGTAGTGCTGGCAGCCCTTATCCTGTGCTGGTGCGTTCCCGGCCTGGCGCAATCGCTCATGACGGTGCGCCACGCAGTCCATCAGGACGTCTCCGCTCCCCTGCGCGACCTGATCAAACAGGCTCCCCCGGCAGTGCTGGCGAAACGAGAAGCCGAGCCCGTTCGCAGAATTCCCTTGCCCCAGGGATTCGCTCCACTCGCGGAAGATCCCGTTCGTCAAATAGCGGCGGGGCCCACAACTCCCGCCGTCGGCACCAGCTTTGAAGGTCTGGGACAGGGGCAGTACGGCTTCAACATCCTCTACGCCCCTCCTGACACGAACGGCACCGTCGGAGCCACGCAGTACGTGCAGTGGGTCAACATTGCTTTCGCAATCTTCGACAAGACTACGGGCGCGAAGATTGCCGGGCCGACCTTGGGGAATACACTCTGGGCGGGATTCGGCGGTGGATGCGCGATCAATAATGATGGTGATCCCGTCGTCCTCTATGACAAGGCCGCCCAGCGCTGGGTCTTCAGCCAGTTCTCGGTTTCCACCACGCCCTTCCTGCAATGCGTCGCCGTCTCCACCACCTCCGACGCCACCGGCACCTACAACCGCTACAGCTTCCGCTACAACAACTTTGACGACTACCCCAAGATGGGTGTCTGGCCTGACGCCTACTACGAAACCTTCAACATGTTTAACGGGAACAACTTTGTCGGCTCCGATGCGTGCGCCTACGACCGCTCGGCCATGCTTGCCGGAACCGCCGCAACCCAGATCTGCTTTCAGCAGGGCCCGGCGGTTGGCGGACTGTTGCCCTCCGACCTCGACGGCGCCACCGCTCCCCCCGCAGGCTCCCCGAACTACCTGCTTCTCTTCGGAACTAACAATCTGAGTCTCTACAAATTCCACGTCGACTTCGCGACCCCTACCAACTCCACCTTCACGGGCCCAACCGTTCTCAGCGTGGCGGCCTTCAACCCGCTGTGCGGCGGAGGAACCTGCGTTGCCCAGCCTGGCACCACGCAAAAACTGGATTCCCTCGCCGACCGGCTGATGTACCGGCTCGCCTATCGCAACTTCGGCACCCACGAGTCCCTGGTCGTGAATCATTCGGTCGCGGTCAGTAGTAGTGGTGGCGTGCGCTGGTACGAAATTCAAAACCCCGGCGGAACTCCCACGGTAGCTCAGCAAGGCACCTTCGCCCCCGACTCCAGTTTCCGCTGGATGGGCTCGATCGCCATGGATCAGTTCGGTGATATCGCGCTCGGCTACAGCGTATCGGACAAAACTTCGGTCCATCCTTCGGTGGCCTACACGGGACGGGTTCCGACCGATCCCGCCGGAACCATGGAAGGCGAAGTCAGCGTGGTCACCGGGGCAGGCTCGCAAACCGGCAGCCTCACCCGCTGGGGCGACTACAGCGCCATGCAAGTCGACCCCGTGGACGACTGCACCTTCTGGTACACGCAGGAGTACATGAAGACCACCGGCAGCTTCAACTGGAACACTCGCATCGCCAACTTCAAGTTCCCCGCTTGCGGCGGCAGCAGCACCAACCCGATCGTTTCGCTGTCCGCAACCAAGCTCAACTTCGGTAAGATTCCGCTTGGACAGACCAGCGCTCCCCAAACCGTCACCCTGACTAACACCGGCAATGCCACCCTCAACATTTCCAGCATTGTGCGCAAGGGCGACTATGCCATTCAATCCAACACCTGCGGCCCTCAGGTTCTGGCCGGCGACAACTGCGCGGTGACTCTGACCTTCACTCCGACCAAGAAGGGCTCTCGGGCCGGCTCGTTGACCTTTGCCGACAACGCCGCCGGCAGCCCGCAAAAGGTAGCCCTGGCGGGGATCGGGGTGTCGATTGTACTTTCGCCGAACGCTCTCAGCTTTGGACCAGTCGCCGTGGGCCAGAGCAGCGCTCCGCAGTCGGTCACGGTGTCGAACGTCAGCACCGCCTTGGTAAACCTCACCAGCATCTCAATTGGTGGAGCGACGGCCGACTTCGCCATCTCGGCGAATACGTGCGGCACTACACTCGCCGGTGGGAGCAACTGCTCCGTCAGTGTGATCTTCCATCCCACCAAGACGGGCACTCGCAAGGGCAAGCTTAACGTGTTCAACGACGGCGGCGGCAGTGCAGCAACCGCGCCCCTGACCGGAACCGGTCAGTAGGCTCCATCCAACTCGCGACCCCAGGGCGGGCTTCCCCGCCCTTTTCCGTGTCGCGCTTCTTCGCTCAGGAAACGGTACCAGGGTCATCCGCCAGCCCAGCCGCCATTGGGAACCGCGCCGTCACTCTCGCACTGATCTTCGAACGCGACCTTGCTCTAAGAACCGGACGCCGCTGCCTTGGCGTCCAGATTTTTTTTTGACAACTTAGTCTTGAGCGCGCCAACCCCTTGAAAACACAGCCTTGGCTTCCGGCAGATCGTATGCAGACCTTGATATTTCGGGGAGCCGGTTGTCGAGATCAGCGCTGCTCCAATCGCAGCCAGGGTCATCGCCGTCTTTCCCCACCAAAACGAGTTCCTACCCCCAAAACTGCTGTCGCGTCCCCAAGTGCGACGGATTCCGGCCCCGAGGTCCCCACACTTCGGGGCCGATTTTTGTTGGGGTCGATCCGGTTGCGCGTTTCGCCTTCCACCGTGGATACTGAAGAAACCCGACCATGAACACGAACCTCTCTTTCTCTGCTCCCTCGCAAGTGGAAACCGATTGCCTGGCTGTCGTGGTGCTTGATCACAGCGAAAAAGACAAGCCGGCCGCAATCGTCGAATCCGCCGATACCGCGGTGCGCGACGCCGCCAAAGACGTGATTGCCACTGGCGAAGTGACCGGCAAGGCGTTCGAGACCACGCTGCTGCACCGCCCCGCTGGAATCCGAGCCAAACGCCTGCTGCTCCTCGGAGGCGGCAAGGCCAAGACGTTTTCTGCCGCCGAGTTACTCAAACTGGCCGGAGCCGCCGTGCGCACACTCAAGAGTAAGAGCATCCGCGCCTTTGCCTTCGCGCTGCCCGAGAACGGAGTCGCCACCGGAATTGATGGCAATGACGGCGTGCGCGCGATCGTCGAAGGTGCCTTCGTCGGCAACTTCGATCCCGACTACTACAAAAGCGATCGCAAGGACCAGAAGATTGACGCCCTGACAATTGTCGCGAAAGGCGACCAGAAGGCTCTGGAAGACGCGCTGCAAACCGGCCGCATCGTCGGCGAATCGCAGAACTTCACCCGCGACCTGGTCAACGAACCCTCCAACCGCATGACCCCAACTATGCTCGGTGAGCGCGCCAGGAAAATGGCCGCTGAAGTCGGCCTGAAGTGCGAAGTCCACGGCGCCGACAAACTCAAAGAATTAAAGATGGGCGCCTTCTGGGGCGTAGCCCAGGGATCCGACGAGCCACCCGCACTCATCATCCTGCGCTACGAACCCGAAGGCGCAACGAAAGATGTCCACCTCGGCCTGGTCGGCAAAGGCATCACCTTCGACACCGGCGGCATCTCCATCAAACCCGCCGACGGCATGGAGAAAATGAAGTACGACATGGCCGGCGGCGCCACCATGATCGGCGCCATGCGTGCCATCGCGCTGCTCAAACCGAAAGTCAGAGTCACCGCGATCATACTCGCCACCGAAAACATGCCCTCCGGCAAGGCGCAAAAGCCGGGCGACGTACAGATCGCCATGTCCGGCAAGTCCATCGAGATCATCAACACCGATGCCGAAGGCCGCCTCGTACTAGCCGACGGCCTCTGCTACGCCCGCCAGCTCGGCTGCACCCACCTGGTTGACGCGGCCACTCTGACCGGCGCCGTGGTGGTTGCGCTCGGCTACGTCAATGTAGGACTCTTCGCGAACGACGACCAGATGTACGAGCGTTTTGCAAAAGCCAACAAACGGGCTGGCGAAAATATGTGGCGCCTGCCCCTCGACGACGACTACAAAGAGAACATCAAGTCCAGCATCGCCGACATCGTAAACGCCGGCCCGCGCCACGGGGGCGCCATCAATGCCGCCATGTTCCTAAAAGAGTTCGCCGAAGATACGCCCTGGATCCATCTCGACATAGCAGGCACCGCCTGGATGGAGGAGAACAAACCGTGGATCGCCAAAGGCCCGTCGGGCGTAGCACTGCGCAGCCTAGTGGAGTTCGTGAAGGGTTGGGCGAGCTAGGTTCTGAGTTAATGGCATGTCGAAGAGGCAGCTCTACGGATTCGCCGGCTTCTGCTTTGCGCTCCTTGCAGATGCGTTTGTCCTTTGGCTAGGTCCTGTCATGGGATTCAGATTCCCGCTTTGGATTTGTCTCATCGTTGGATCCATCATAACGACCGCGTGGGGCGTATACGCTCGAAGTGACTTTGCCCGTAAGAAGTGAGCCCAACTGACCTTGGTCTTGTACCCCATTCGGCGAGACCTACAACTAGTCGTGCGGCGGGCACACAATCGGAATCACGTCTCTCCCGTTCTTTCGATAGACGCGGAAATCCTTTTCATCGACCGTGAGCACGGGCAAATTGTCATACTGTTCGCTCATGCGAATGAGGCATAAATCCGCGAGATCGGGTGTGCGATCGCGATAGCGCTCGGCCAGCGCCACGACTTCCTCAATGTTCTTTGTCAAATCAAAGGCAACCTTCAGAAATCCGTCCTGCAACAACGCAAGGACTCGACCCACTGATTCAACCTGGAACGCAGTCTCCGCCAAGACTGCTTCGCAGGTCAGCAACGGGTCCGAAACCACTCTGCCGAGCTCACTAGCCCACTGGTGATGTCTGTCGTCGCGGTTCAGAAATGCCACGACAAAGCCCGTATCCGCGATGGCCTTCATTTTCTCGAAAATCCCTTGCGCGATGAGAGGTCAGCCGGCCCACTGATCGATCCGCAATGGCGCATGAAAGGCTTGTTTCCGGTCTCCTGCTTTGCGCGTTCCAATTGCTCACGAACCAGTCGGCCGACCGGCACTCCGGTCTTGCGAGCAGTGCTCCTCAACCAAGTCGCCAGTTCCTCTGTAAGACGAATTGTAATCGTGTCACCCATAGAGCATCATTGTAACACATTTCTGTTTCGATGTTTTACATTACACTAAGTCCAGCACCGCCATGGACCTTCCCGCCAAAATCCGCACCCTGCCCACGTCCCCCGGCGTCTACCTCTACAAGAACGCCGAGGGCAAGGTCATCTATGTCGGCAAGGCGAAGAACCTGCGTTCGCGCGTCTCCTCCTACTTCCACGAGGGCCGCTGGGAAGACGCCAAAACCGGCACGCTCGTCCGCGAAGCCGTCGACGTCGACTACATCGTCGTCGCCAACAACAAAGAAGCGCTCGCCTTAGAAAATCACCTCATCAAGCAGAAGAAGCCGCGCTTCAACATCCTGCTGCGCGACGACAAGACTTATCCCTACGTGAAGCTCACGCTCGCCGAGCGCTACCCGCGCGTCTATGTCACGCGCCGCCTGCGCAAAGACGGCAGCGCCTACTACGGACCGTACTTCCCTGCCAACCTCGCCTACCGCATCGTCGACCTCATTCACCGCCACTTCCTGGTCCCGTCTTGCAAAGTGGACCTGACGCGCTACCATCCGCGTCCGTGTTTGCAGTACTACATCAAGCGCTGCCTAGGTCCGTGTGTGAAGGAACTCACCACGCCCGAGATCTACAGTGAAGCCGTGCGCGACGTGAAGCTCTTCCTCGAAGGCC
>JAIQFZ010000094.1 GCA_020073015.1 Terriglobia bacterium
GTCCCACGGGTGGGCGAGTGCGTGGCTCACCGCTATGGCGGGCCGCTATTCATCCGAGATAAGAACCGGATGCGCTAATCAGCGCCCGTCCGGGTCTGTGCGGGGGGCAGCCAGCAATGGCTGTCCCTACCGCGATCAACAGCTGATCCGAGTTCAGCCCCGTTTGGGGAAAACTGCAAACTGCGTCGGATCGAAATGCTAGGTTGCGGCCGGCTTTTGGGCTGCTATACTCGCGCCCGAATCCTTGTTGACAGGAAGACCCATGCTATTTCGCCGCCTCTCGATCTTGTGCGTGCTTACGACTGCAACGCTTGGCGTTCTTCTTCTTCGTGCTCAGAACCATCAAGCTTCACAATCCGATAGCGCAAGCACGCACAGCCCATCGTCTGCCACACCCCTGATTCTCCAAGAGGGTGATGGCGAGCACAGAATTCGCCGTCCCGGAGGACCGACCGGTTCGAGTTCCGTTTCTGAATTCATCATCAGGATCGACAAGCAGAACGGAAACGCCGAAGACTTTTATGTCGCGACAGAGATTCTGAAGCCTGGCGCGACGATTCCCTTCAACAAACACGATAATGCGGAACAGGCACTGATCATGGAGGAAGGTGGCGCGACGGTAACCGCCGGCGACAAACGAGCCGTGGCAGGTCCGCACTCGATTGTTTTTGTTCCGCGCGAGACTTGGATGTCCATAACGAATACCGGGAACAACCCTATTCATTTGTATGCGGTGTTCTCGCGTCAGGGCTTTGAGAATTTTCTTCGCGCGCGCAGCGTGCGTCCGGGAGAATCACTGACTCCGCTAACGCCGGAAGAAGTCCGTCGTGCTGAAGTCGCGGGGCACTTCACGCCATGGGACACCTCAAAAGGCCCCTACCCGCCCGGCGTAGGTTCGCAATCAGCCACAACCCAAAGCTCATCGGGTCCGACACCGCTGATTCTCCAGGAAGACGATGGCGAACACCGGTTGCGCCGCCCCGGAGGCCCCACCGGTTCAGGTTCCGTTCCGGGATTCATCATCAAAATCGACAAGCAGAACGGAAACGCCGAGGACTTTTACGTCGGATACGAAATTCTGAATCCCGGCGCGATGATTCCTTTCCACAAACACCACAATTCCGAAGAGGTGGTCATCCTTGAAGAAGGCGGTGCAACGGTAACCGTTGGGGACAAGCGAGCCGTGGCAGGTCCGCACTCCATCGTTTTCATTCCGCGAGAAACATGGGTGTCATTAACCAATACAGGGGACAAGCCCATCCATGGGTATTACCTGTTCTCGCGTCAAGGTTTTGAAAATTTTCTTCGAGCCCGAAGTGTCCGTCCAGGAGAACCGTTAACTCCACTGACGCCTGAAGAAGTCCGCCGTGCGGCGGACGAGGGGCACGTCACGCCATGGGATACCTCAAGAGGCCTGTACCCACCGGGCGTGCCGCACCCCTGACGCAACTTGCTAATAGGAGAACTCGAACCTCGCGACGCTGGCGCGCGGATGACGGGCAAACCGGCAGTGATAACTGTTGTAAACAGGCGTGACTGTTGAAAAACTCTTTTCAGGGAACTTCAACAACGAAATTTGTTCGTAAGTTATTGAATGTTCGTTCGCCGTAGACGCTCGAATTCGCTGAAATTACTGCTTTGGTTCCTATTTCAACAGCCACAGGCGATTACACTAACTGAGAATTGTTGGTGAAACGAGGACTCTTCACTATCTTCTCCTCCCTCCCGCCAGCAGGAAGCCCCCACGTCGGGCCCACCACTGCAGAAGCAGGTGGCTGGGAAAGTACACGACCAACGGGACCACGACAAGGTATCCCAGCAGGTAAAGCAGGCCGGGCATAGCGTGTTGCTCGCGGAAGAAGGGGCCCCGCGCCCAGTTCACGTCGAACTGCGGACGCCAAAAATAATTGACGGGAACCACCACCCACGCGGCCAGCGTTTGGCAGAGCCATCCTCGGCGGTCGTAACCTAGACGCCGGATGGCCCACAGCAACAGCGGAGGAGTGGCCACGTGAAACAAGCTGAGCAGCCGAATGAATGAAGGCACGTTGGGATCGAACATGTATTCCGTGCCGCCAAAGATGTGAGAGCCCGTGCTGAGAGCCCCGGCCAAGTCGACCGTGTAGAGGGTCTGGAACAGCAGCAGTCCGGTCGCCTGCCAGGAGAAAATCAGAGGGCTCTCCAACCACAGGGCGAGCATGAGGGAGAGGTTTCCCAGATCGCAGAAGAACAGGAAGTTTTGCAGGCCGTATTGCTTCCAGTAGAGCGGGACCCAGATGATCACCCAGACGGTCCAGCCGATCTTGAGCCAGAGGGGCACCCTCATGGCCGTCATTGTAGTCGGCTATTGGTCGTTAGTTTACGTAACCAGGCGTGGGTGTTGAAAAACTCCCTTTTCGTTTCAAACAGCCAAAATTGGGGGGATAGAAAATGTCTACCCGACCCGAGAAGATCGATTGTGGGGCTTCCTGACGCGATGTTGTTTTTGCGAATTTCGCGGGTAGGAGTTTTTCAACAGCCACAGGCGATTACACCAACTACGTCCCCCGGCCCTGGTCTCCGGGGGGTTCTGAGCGTAATCGGGAGTGGGTGTTGAAAAAGTCACTGAGATAAGCAGGTGGATTCAGCAGAAGCATGTTAGAAGGAAGTGATCCTGCCATGCTCTGTTTGATTCTCATCGTCGGAGGCCTGCTGATCATGATGGGGCAACACGACCGCTCCGAAGCGCTGTTCTATTACTTCCGCCTGGAAGATCAGGTTCCTGAGACCCACCTGCTGCGGCTGATCGAAAAGCACATCAGTTTTGAGTTTGTGCGCGAGCGATTGAGAAGCAGCTACAGCGAGACCGGTCGCCCCTCGATGGATCCCGAGCTTCTGTTGCGCATTCTGCTGATCGGCTATTTGTACGGCATCACCAGCGAGCGGAAACTGGTGGTGGAACTGCGCATGCACCTGGCGTGGCGCTGGTTCACCGGTCTGGGCTTCGATCAGGAGATTCCGCATCACTCCACGTTCTCGAAAAACCGGCATGGACGGTTTCAGGAATCGAAGCGGTTCGAGGAACTGTTTGAGCAGATCGTGCTGCAGTGTGTGGAAGTGGGATTGGTGCAGGGCAAGCACCTGTCGGTCGATGGCAGTTTCGTGGAGGCAAATGCGGCGAAGGAGAGCCGCATTCCACGGGAGCAGTTGGGGGAAGCGGCGCAAGTGAACCAAACCGTGCGCCAGTACTTGGTGGAACTGGAGCAGCAGAATCCCGCCGCAGAGCCCGCGCATCAGCAGGGCCAGGTATCGACCACTGATCCCGATGCGACCTACGCCACCAAGGGTGGGACTCCGGCCCGACTGGGGTACTACGACAACTATCTGGTGGACAACCACAGTTGCGTAATCGTGGGAGTACAAGCGACGGCAGCACGGATGAGTCAAGAAACGGTGGCCGCGCAGGACATGCTCACTCGCTTCACGCAATGGCCAGGACGAGAGCCAGAATCGGTAGCGGCCGACACGACCTACGGGAACGGGGAGTTCTTGCAATGGTGGGCGGATCGGAGCATCACGCCCTATATGCGAACCCGCGACAGTATCCCCAGAAAGAACAGCCCGTTCTACGGTCCCGAGCGGTTCACGTATCAACCCGAAAGCAATAGCTATCGCTGTCCTGCGGGGGGACAGTTCAACTATGTTGGCCTGAATGTTCGCAACCGCGCTCACGCCTATATCGGCAGCGGCAAACGTTGTGGGGCATGTTCGCAAAAAGCGCAATGCACCAGTGGGCGATATAAGTATCTCGCCATTCACATGGATGAGACGGCCCGCCAACGCGCTCGCGAGTTGGTCCACACACCAGAGTTCGCGAAGGCACAGCGAGAAAGAAAGAAGGTGGAAGCCCTGTTCGCGGAACTTAAGAATCAGATCGGATTGCGTCGCTTACGCCTGCGCAGACTGAAGTTCGTGCGGGAGCAGTTCTTTCTGGCAGCCGTGGCCCAGAACATCAAGCGGCTAGTGCGCTTCCTCAGCCAACCGACAACACCTACTATGGATGCTGCCACTTAGCTGAAGTGAGAGGAAAAACTCGATGGCAGCGATAATCGCAGCCAAGAGTACATTCCGATCACGGACTTTTTCAACAGCCACGGGATATTTCAACAGTTACCTTGAAATGGTTGCGTCCGCTAAAGTCCACCCATCTTCACGAGTTGCAGCGTTGTCTTACTCTTGTGCGTTAGCGAAAGCCCTTGTCTCTGTACGTGTCTTTACCGCCCATGACGGTGAGCAACACTTTTGTCTTCAGGATGTCGGCCGCTGGAATTGTGAGAATGTCGCGGGACAATACGACAAAGTCGGCCAATTGTCCTGCCGCCAGCGTGCCCCTCACATCGTCGTCAAAGCTTGCATACGCGCCGTCACGTGTATAGTGCCGCAGCGCAGCTTCCACCGAGATGCGGCCCGCGGGATACCACCCACCATTCGGCGTACCTTCTGGTGTCATGCGTGTAACCGCACAGTAGATCGCCGGCAAGGGCTCGAACGGGAATACCCCCCAGTCACTGCCGAAAGCCTGGACGATGCCAGCCTCATCGAAAATCCTGAATGAGTCGGCATGGGACGCCCGCGCTGGCCCGAGCAAGGGAGCAAAATTCTCCAGCACTGTGGCGTCCGGATTCGCGAACATCGCTTGAGTTGAGGCAATCACGCCGAGCTGTTTGAAACGTGGCAGGTCGGAAAGCAGAGGAACTTCGGCGTGCTCCACACGATGTCGCCGCCCCGTCGTCCCATTGGTCTTGGCTGCATACTCGAAGGCGTTCAATGCCATGTTGATGGCTTTGTCTCCGATGGCGTGGAGCAGAACCTGGAAGCCTTCCTTGTCGTAGAGAGCGACCGTCTTGTTCAAGTCGTCCTGCTCCCAAAAAGGGATTCCAGTTCCTCCTCCCACATACGGCTCGAACATCGCCGCGGTCCGGGCATCGACAGTCCCGTCCAGAACCCCCTTGACTGCGCCAAATTTGAGCAGCGGCCCTTGGAATGTGTCCCATAACGTTCGGTATGCAGCCAGATCTGCCTCAACTAAAGGCTTGTCCAATTTGTGTTGGCTTGGATCGCCTCCCTCTTTTGGCAAAATTCCTGGAGCAAAACGAAATCGGAGCTTCAATGCATTCGCTGCCGCAGCCCGTTCGAAAACCGGGAAAACGTCAAGGCTTGTATAGGCGTCCTGTACTGCCGTCAGACCCGCCGCTGCTGCTTCGTCCATGTGCTGAATGAGGGACTGGTAGCGATCTTCATCCGACTCCCGAGGAATATGCCTGCCAATTAACTCCTGTGCTGCTTCTTTGAGTTCTCCCGTCGGTTCGCCGCTCTTACCCTTCATGATGTGGCCGTTCGGCGGGTCGGGTGTAGCACTGGAGATGCTGGCGATTTGGAGCGCCTTCGAATTTGCCAACCCCATGTGCCCGTCCCGTTCGCTCACGTACACTGGGCGATCCGAAATGACTTCGTCGATATATTTCTTGTCGACCGTTTGGTTAGGAAAGGCGGAGTAACCCCATCCGTGTCCGGTGATCCACGGCAACGAGGGATGAGACTTGGCGAAATCTGCAAGGCGTTGCTGAAAATCCTTCAGAGTCTCGACCCCGTGCAAGTCAATTTCACTAACCGAACGTCCGGGAAAATGGAGATGAGAATCCTGAAATCCGGGAACCACCAGACGGCCCTGCAAATCGACGATGGCTGTATCCGCTGCGGCGAGGGCTCTTATTTCGTCATTCGTGCCAACCGCCAGGATCTTATCGCCGCTGACCGCCATTGCTTGAGCCTGCGGACGGGCGTCGTTTTCTGTCCATATCTTGCCGTTGACGAAGGCGCGATCAACATGCTGCGCCACGGATTGTGCGCACCACACCGCAACAGAAATTACAACGAATAACGCATGGAGAGGTTTTCTTCGCATCGGAATGTCCCCCGAAAAATTGCCCTGCTGCCCCGGGTGATCTTGCGTCTGCCTCAAGGCTTTGACGGAGTCGTAAGCGAGGGCTCAAAAGTATCACGACTCCAGTTCGCTGCGCACCTAGAGTCGCGACAACTGTTGAAAACAGATGGGATGAGAAGGCCGGTCTCCGACGGGATGCGATACGCTCGCGAGTGAAACAAATCGCCCAGGAAAGTTACCCCGAAGTGGCTCAACTCGAACAGGTGAAAGGCGTCGGGACACTGATTGCGCTGACCTACGTGCTGACGCTGGAAGACCCCCGTCGGTTTCGCAAGAGTCGGGACGTAGGTTGCTATCTGGGATTACGACCAGGGCGGAGGAACTCAGGGCAGAGCGAGCCGCAGCTGCACATCAGCAAGGAAGGAGATCCCTATCTACGAACGATGATGGTGCAAAGCGCGCACCACATTCTGGGCCCCTTCGGAGCCGATAGTGATCTGCGGCGCTGGGGTCTGAAGCTGGCCGAGCGCGGAGGCAAGAATGCGAAGAAACGAGCGGTGGTGGCAGTGGCGCGGAAGTTGGCCATCCTGCTTCATCGACTGTGGGTGAGCGGCGAGGTCTACGAGCCGCTCCGCAACCAGCGCGTGCTGACCGCAGCGGCGTAGGCCCAGGATTCTGAACTGCCGAGGTTCGACCGCCGAGTTCCGGTGACTGCGATAATCGCCTGGCCCAACCCTCCATTTCAAGGACGGAGGCCAGGTCGAAAATCAGGTGGCAGCACCGACTGAAACGAGAACGCCCAACTTGCACCGAGCGAAAAATCGCTCATCCAAGAGTGCGGATGGAAGGATGGCGGCAGAGGCGGTCCGCTCAGGCAAGGTTAGGACTGAACGAAAACTGTTCTTGACACCGACCGGCCTTTTCATGGAAGGCGATTACACCAACAATCCCGAACGGTCCATTCAGGAGACAACTTCTGAATAACTCTTCCCAGAGCGTTTTCCCGGGATCTTGTCCACCAAAGGCCAGTCGTTTCTGCGGTGCCCCCATTTAGCATAGAGAAGTGAAAGTTCAGAAACGATTTGGCCTGGCACGCGCGCTTTCCAAGATGGGCTACTGCTCCCGGTCGCAGGCGGCGGCGCTCATACGCGAGGGGCGCGTGGCTGTTAACGGGCGAATGATTCGCGACCCGGAAAATCCTGTTCAAATCGGACGAGATCAAATTGAGGTGGGTGGTTCGGCCATTGCCGAATTGCCGCAGGTCTATCTCGTGATGAACAAGCCTCGTGGCGTCGTGACGACCGCGTCGGATGAGAAGGGACGAATGACTGTCTACGATTTGCTTGATCCGACACTGCCGTGGTTGGGGCCGGTAGGACGATTGGACAAGGCGAGCGAAGGGTTGCTGCTGTTGACCAACGACTCGGAGTGGGCAGCAAAGATCACCGATCCGGCCAGCCATCTGGACAAGACGTACCACGTGCAGGTGGACCGGGTGGCCGACGACGGCCTGCTGGCGAAGATCACACGAGGTGCGACGGTCGATGGCGATCGTCTGCGGGTGAAGGCCGCGCGGGTTCTGCGGCGGGGAGAGAAACACAGCTGGCTGGAGGTCATTCTGGATGAGGGAAAGAATCGGCACATTCGGCGCCTGCTGGAAGCGCTGGACGTGCAGGTATTGCGGTTGGTGCGCGTGGCCGTCGGGCCGCTGGCGCTGGGCGATCTGACGAAGGGTGCGGTGCGAGCGCTGGCAGTGAGGGAGAAAGAGGCGGTGGATCGAGCGCTCCTCGGCTAGTCCAGACGTCGGGATGCGTCCGTCCCGCGGCCAAGAAAAGGGCCCCAAAAAACAGCGGGCGCATGCCGATAGATGTGGGGTGAGGATGGCAACGGCATGCGCCCTATTAAGTTGTACTCAGGCTAGCCTGCTGGACTGAAGGTGTCAAGATAAATCTTTTGCTTGCAATCACTTAGCGTTGGAATGGAGATCACTTTTCGAATAATTCCGCAAGTGCATGGATCACATATCCGTGTGACTTCCGGAAAGGGCCGGTGCCCCGCGCTCAGGACGTCTTTTCGGGTGCCATGCCGTGCGTTTCCAGATGATCCTGTGCCAGGCGGAGAACCTTGCGCTCGTTGCTGTAGGCCAGTTGACGGTTTGCTGCGCCGAGCGGCACCCACAGAGCCCGTTTCACCTCGATCCGCATGTCGGGCGTTAAGTCATCGATTTCTCCGGAGACATAGCGCAGCAGATAGAAGCTCACGACTTTGAAGACGCGTTCGCCATCGCCCCACGTGCGAACATACACATACTTAATATCGACGAGCTTGGTGACCGGTTCGGCCAGAATTCCGGTCTCTTCTTTCACTTCTCGAAGGGCAGTCGCCAGTGGCTTCTCGCCAGGATCGACCAGTCCCTTGGGGAGCGCCAGCACGGCGCGCGTGCGCTTGCGGGGCGACTTGGCTGGTTTCGGGCTCTCCTTCTGCGGTTCGATCAGGGCCACGTTCCAGACTCCGTCCATCTGCCGAAGTACGACTCCGCCTGCTGAGATTTCCCGCGCCATAGCGCACAAGGTATCAGGAATTTTCGAGCAGCGCAGTCTCTTGCTGAATGCGCTGCCACGCCCGCTCGACATGCCGAGCCTCGGTGTTCGTCTGGCCGATGCAAAAGCGCAGAATGAGCTTACCGTCGAGCTTGGTGTGCGTCAGGTAGAGGTCGCCACTGGCATTGAGGCGGTCCATTAGTTTCTGATTGGCTTGGTCTCCGGATCGCAGGCGGAAGCAAACTAGGTTGAGCTTGGCGGGCGCGGCCAGCTCGAACCGCGAATCAGCACGCACCCAGGCGACAAACTGCTGGGCGAGCCGTACGTGCTCGCGGATGTGATGCTGCAGGCCCTCGATTCCGTAGTGGCGGATCACAAACCAGAGTTTGAGCGACCGGAACCTCCGCCCGAGCTGAATATGCCAATCGCGGTAATCAATGACCGCGCCCGATTCGGTGGCCTGGTTGCGCAGGTACTCCGGCAGCACGGAGAGCGTCTGGATGAGATGCTTGCGGTCGGCCACGTAGAAACAGTTGCAATCGAAGTTGGTGAACATCCATTTGTGCGGGTTGAAGGTGTAGCTGTCGGCGAACTCGACGCCGTCATGGACGAAGCGGAATTCGGGGCAAAGCGCAGCCGTGCCGCTCATGGCAGAGTCCACATGGAGCCAAAGATCGCGGTCCCGGCAGATGCGTGCGATCTCACGAACCGGATCGATGGCGCAGGAAGAAGTCGTTCCGATTGTGGCGCAGACAAAGCAGGGAATCAGGCTGGATTTCTTGTCTGCTGCAATCTGGCGCGCGAGAAGCTCGGGGCGCATGGCGAAACTCTGGTCCACGTCGATCAGGCGCAGGTTGTCGGAACCCATGCCGGAGATCTTCATGGCTTTCTCGACGGAGGAGTGCGTTTGGGTTGAGCAGTACGCCACCAGCTTCCCGTCGCAACCTCGGCGATTGCTCACAAAGTGAGTGGCGCGCTCACGGGCCGCCAGCAGCGCGCAGAGCGAAGCGCTGGAAGCCGTGTCCTGAATCACGCCGCCTCCAGTACTCGAAGAGAGAAACTTTTCCGGCAAGCCCAGGGCGGGGACAAGCCAGTCGAGCACATGCGTTTCCAGCTCTGTGCAGGCCGGGCTGGTCGACCAGAGCATGCCCTGGACGCCGAGTCCGGAGGAGAGGAGATCGCCAAGGATGGCCGGTCCCGAGGCGTTAGCAGGAAAGTAGGCGAAGAAATTGGGCGACTGCCAGTGCGTGATGCCGGGAAGAATGACCCGCTCAACGTCGGCAATGACCTGTTCGAACGCCTCGCCTTTCTGAGGGGCACTGGCCGGCAGCTGTGAGCGGACTTCTCCGGGCTGCACGCGCGAAAGCACGGGGAAACTCTCAACGCGCGACATGTAATCGGCAATCCAGTCGACCACGGCGTGGCCCTGGCGGCGGAACTCTTCGGGAGACATGTGGAAGGATTTAGTGTCAGGCATGGAATTTGTAATTGGTAATTTGTAATTGGTAATTTCACATCTACGTCGTCGCATCACCAATTACAAATTACAAGTTACATATCACAAATTGTTACCGTCCAACCTTCCGTAAAACGCGCGCGTGTTGTACTCGAATTCGACCAGGCCCTGCCGTGCGTGGGCGCGAACGATGCGCTGCAGTTCGCGCATCATCGGGGCGTGATTAGGATGATCTTCCAGCGGTGCATAGGAGGAAGACAGCAGGCGTCCAGCGGCGCCTTCGTAGTCGAACTGCTGGCGCAGGTCGAAGACGCGCTCCTGATACGGCGACGGCGCGAAGAATTCGTGGATCACCGCGGTAGTGCGCTCGTGGCGTACTTCCTTGTAGTCGGTGCCGTAGGTGAGCAGAAGTTCCTCGTAGGCGCGCAGGAAAGGCGTGCTGGCCGTGCGGCGCTCGTTCCAGATCAGGACGCACCATCCGGCCGGCTTCAGGATGCGGGCGAACTCTCGTCGCGCACGGTTGCGATCGAACCAATGGGCGGCCTGGGCAGCCGTAACGAAGTCCACCGATGCAGAGGGCAGGGTCGTGTTTTCCGCAGTTCCTGCAACTGAAGTCAGCTTGTCGTAAGCGGCGAGCAGACTAATGCCCGCTTCCCGCATCTCAGGGTTGGGTTCGACGGCAAAGACTGGATTGCCGTTTGCGAGAAGCAGCTTGGTGAAGATTCCGGTTCCTGAAGCGATGTCGGCGATGACGTGATTCGGTTGCAGCCCGCATTCCGTGCGCAGCAAATCGAGAACGTCCGGCGGATATCCGGGACGGTAGCGAACGTAGTTCTCCACCCGATCAGAAAAGCGTGCGGTTAGTGCCTTGCTCATTACTGTTCAGTGTAACGCGTCCGCGGGAGGCTCTGAAGGCACGATACAATCGTCTTCGTTATGCCGGAAGATCGGGTTCGTGGGGTGATCGAAAGCGAGCTGGCGAGCGTAGGAACCGCCGCGCCGGATTTTGAACTGCCGGCGCTGATTGCCGGCGTCAAGAAGCCGCTGCGTCTGAGCGCGTATCGCGGTCAAAAGAATGTAGTGCTGGCGTTTTACCCGTACAACTGGCAGGAAGCGAGCGCGAAACAGTTGATCGGGTATCAGGCGGAACGGCCGCGCGTGCTCGCGAGCAATGCGGAAACGGTCGCTGTGACGGTCGATTCGGTCATGAACACGACCACCTGGGAGCGCGAAATCGGGCCGTTTGATTTTCCGATCTGCGCCGATTTCTGGCCGCACGGCGAAGTCTGCGCCCGTTACGGCGTACTGCGCGAGTCCGGGCGGGAAGCGGGCGCAAGCGAGCGCGCCGTCTTGGTCATCGATCGCGACGGACGGATCGCTTTTCGCAAGGTTTACGGCCTGGATGAAGTACCGCCCATGGAAGAAGTTCTTTCGATGCTGGGGAAACTCTGAATCAATCTGGTTTGTCACGGGAGCTTCATGAAACTCTTGTCCGGTACAGTTCTGTTCCTCGTGCTGTTGGGCTCGAACCTGCGAGCCTTTGATCATCCCAACAAAGAAGAACCAGGAAGCGTGGTGATTAGCGGGTTCCGCGATGTGGCCGCGCAGCAGGAGGTCGAGAAGCGTTTTCTGGCCGTGCCCGATCCCAAACTGGCGGAAGAGCACCTGCGCATTCTGACGCAGGCACCGCACATCGCCGGGTCGCCCGAGGACAAAGCGACCGCCGAGTACCTAGCGAAGAAGTTTCGCGAGGCCGGGCTCGACACCGAGATTGTCGAATACAAGGTGTGGATCAACTATCCCTCCGAAATCAGCGTGGATATGACTGCGCCTGCCGGCGTGGAAATGCATGGGCCGCGGCGCGAGCATGTGGAGGACGACCCGTTTCAGGATGACCCGCGAGTCGTCAACGGGTATAACGGCATGTCGCCGTCCGGAGACGCGGAAGCGGAAGTTGTCTACGCGAATTACGGATCGCCCGAGGATTTCGACAAGCTGAAACATTTGGGCGTGGATGTGCGCGGCAAGATCGTAATCGTTCGTTACGGTGAAAATTTTCGCGGCGTGAAGGCGTTTGTGGCCCAGGAACGCGGGGCTGCCGGAGTCATCATCTATTCTGACCCGAAAGATGATGGCTACTACCGGGGCGATGCTTATCCCAAGGGCCCTTGGCGTCCAGCGAGCGGAGTGCAACGCGGCTCGATTGGATTCCTGTTCCAGTTTCCGGGAGATCCGACGACGCCAGGATTGGCTTCCGTGCCGGGCTTGCCGGAGTCGAAGCGTGTTTCGCCCGCGGCATCCGAGCAGTTGCCGAAGATCCCGGTAACCCCGCTTTCGTACGCCGACGCCTCGCCTATCCTGGAGCATCTCGGCGGGCCACCCTCCCCGCGCGAATGGCAGGGAGCGCTGCCGTTTACCTACCACGTAGGTCCGGGACCAGCAAAGATACGGATGCACCTTAAGCAGGACTACCAACTGCGCACTATTTGGGATGTAATTGGCAAAGCGCGTGGGGCGGCGTCTCCTGACGAGTGGGTGGTCGCGGGCAATCATCGCGATGCCTGGGTTTACGGAGCCGTGGATCCGAACAGTGGCACAGCGGCCATGCTCGAGGCGGTTCACGGCTTGGGTGAGTTGCTGAAATCAGGGTGGAAGCCCAAGCGGACGATCGTGATTGGAAGTTGGGACGCTGAAGAAGAAGGGTTGATCGGGTCCACCGAGTGGGGCGAGGACCACGCGCAAGAACTGGGGAAGGCTGCCGCCTATTTCAATATGGACGTAGCCGTATCGGGGTCAAAGTTCGGAGCATCGGGCGTGCCCAGCCTGAAGCAGTTTATCCGCGAGATCGCGGAGGCCGTGCCTTCGCCGCAGGGCGGCACCGTGTACGACGCGTGGAAAAAGATGAGCCAGCCGAATCAGGAACATTTTCGCCCGCAGGAAACGAGCACGAGCACCTATCGTCCGCCAGCGGCCAACGTACGGGGCGATGTTCCCGTCGGCGACCTGGGCAGTGGCTCGGATTACTCGGTGTTCCTGCAGCACTTGGGCGTGCCGAGCACGGACGTTGGTTCGACCGGGGACTACGGCGTCTATCACTCGGTGTTCGACAATTTCGCCTGGTTCAAGAAGTTCGGCGATCCCGATTTCCGCTACGAGCAGCAGATGGCGCGTGTCTACGGACTGGAAGTGGTACGGATGGCCGGCGCCGACGTGCTTCCTTACGATTACGAGGACTACGGGAAAGAGATTCTGGTCTATCTGGACGCAGCGAAGAACAAGGCTAAAGACCGCTTTGGAGATAAGGCTCCGGATTTCTCCGCCGCCGTAGAGGGGGCGCGCCATCTCGAGGGGGCGGGGGCGAAGATACTGCAAAAACAGCGGAAAATGCCTGGAGCGCCCGACCGTTTGAATGCTACACTGCGCGAAGCAGAGCGGGCGCTGCTGATTCCAGAGGGGCTACCCAACCGTCCGTGGTATCACCACGCGATTTACGCACCCGGCCAATACACCGGGTACGCGGCCGTGGTGATTCCTGGAGTAAGTGAGGCGATTGACAGGGGTGATCTTCGCCGAACTGAGCAACAGATTGCGGCGTTAGCGGCTGCGCTGAACCGGGCGGTCATGGTTCTGGAGCAATACCGCTGAGCAGCGTAAACTCTGTGGCGCCAGTGCGCGCGCAACAGAACACCAAAGGCAGTTAAGCATATGGCACTCGCACGGATCATCTCTCGCTCTCCTCAGTGCTCACGAGAGCTGGCACTGGATCTGCTCGCCCGCGGATACGCCGTCGAAATTGTGTCTCCCGATGCGATTCCCGATAACTTCGCCGACCTGGAATTACGGGTCGAAGCCGACCCTTCGAATGATCTGACTGCGAACGTTGCCGTACACGATGGCGGGCATTCAACCTCTCTCGATTTCGTCCATCATTTAAGAGCCCCGATGGTCGATTTCGTCCGCCGTCCGCAAGAGACCGGCCAGGCGGCTTACTTCCCGGACAGCCCCGTCAACTTTAATGCCGAGCCGGGTTTGTTCGACGAGATCCAGCTGCCACCTAAAGTTTCAGAGCGGACGCTTGCACCGGTCAATCAGGCCCTCAAGCTTCTGCCTGATCCGGAAGAAGGAACGCGCCTGATTATTCCGCCGGAGCAAGTTCTGCCGCCGGCGAAGGAGTGCGAAGAAGAAGAGGTCAGGACGGGGATCACCATTATCATTCACCGGTCCCGGTCGAAGCCCAGGCCCAAGCCGAAACCGGCGAACGCTTCCGGGGGATGGTTCTTGCGGACGGCAGTGGGCTTTGCAGCCGTGGTGGTATTAGCCGTTGTGCTGGGGAGGGGCCTGCACCGGGATGGAGGCGTGTCGTTCGCTCAGAACTCGCCGATTGAGGCCCCCAAGGCTGCTCCGGCAGAAGAAGCAAACGTGTTCGCGGCAGCCGAGCCCCAGCGTCCAACCGTCACAGCGGCAATGGGAACTCCAGTCTCTGGATCGCCAGGGAAGGGAACTGGAGTATCGCAGGAACCAGCTTCGCCGAAGCCGCAAACGCCTCCATCGAACTCCAGCGTCGAAAGCTCTCTCCGGAAGACCGACGACTTGCACACGCCGGATGCTGTCATTTATCGCGACAAACCGATCGCCCAGGTTGCTAAAAACACTTCTGCCCGGCGTCACAAGGGCCGGCGCAAACATCATGTCGACCTGGTTGCGACTGATACGGTTACCTATCTCGACAGAACGATTACACCCAAGAACCGCCTGCGATAGCAGGTCGTCGCGACGCGGGCTGTTAACCGACTTCGGCCCGGACGGTCTATTTGTCTTTGTATCTCGGAGGTTCGTTCGTCAAGCGCCTAGTGTAGTGCGTCATGCAGATTGACGTTTATTGAGGGTGCGGCGAGCGCGTTTCACTTTTTCCAGGATGTCGGCAGCGCTGGCGGTCCAGATAAAC
>JAIQFZ010000233.1 GCA_020073015.1 Terriglobia bacterium
CGGCCAAGCCATCTGGATCGGCGCCTGCCAGATCTTCTCCGCGGTCTTCCCCGGAACTTCGCGCTCCATGGCCACGATTGCTGCTGGCCAACTCGCAGGAATGTCCCGTGCCGCCGCTCTCGAATTTTCTTTCTTCCTGTCCATGCCCACCATGGCCGTAGCCACTCTCTACACGCTTTTCAAGTCGCTCTCCGGCAAAGAAGAAAATCCGATTGGCGTCGCTGAGATCACATCCCACCAGTGGGTTGTCCTGGCCATCGGTTTCGTTGTTTCCTACCTCGTCGCCTACGGTTCGGTGGCCTGGTTCATGGGCTGGGTCCGCAAGCGCGGCTTCGCCCCCTTTGCCCTCTACCGCATCCTCATCGGAATCGCTGTGCTCGCTTGGGCCGCAGGGATCATCGGACACTAGCTGGCTGCGGAAACACTGGGCAGGACGATAGATTCACGCGCATTTTGCACCTCTGTGCACCCCTGCATCCCCTGTGGCCAACATCTTGATTCTGCAGGCCATCGCGGCATCCCGCGTACCTTCCTGGCCACCCCGCCGTTTTTCCACATTGTCCGGCCCCGAAGTTCTTGTCATAATGATCTCGCTCTGGCCTTGATACGGTGCTGGGGGCGCGGTATCGCCCAGGCGCCGTCGAAGCCACATGACAGTCTTTTCAAAGGTTTTTCAGCCCACCAGGAACCGGCGTCTGAACGAGCTGGTCGGCTTCCTGATGTGCGTCTCCGCGCTCCTTCTCTTCCTGGCGCTGGCCTCGTACTCGCCACTCGATCCCTCATTGAACAGCGAGTCCACCCTGACCGCGTCGCACTCCGCCCGCAATTGGATCGGCATCGCCGGTTCTTACGCCTCGGACCTCGTCCTGCAATTCTGGGGCGTCGGATCCTTTCTGTTCCCGCTGTTCCTCGGCATGCTGGGCGCGCGCTGGTTCCGATCACGCCCTGTCCAAAACCCGGTTGCCAAGACACTCGGAGCCCTCTGGCTCCTGCTGTTCGTCCCTGCGCTGCTGGCTATCCTTCCCGGTCACTTCCGCTGGATGGGTGCGATTCCCATCGAAGGCCTGGTCGGCCGTATCGTCGGTGACGCCCTAATCCGCTACCTCAACTTGGCGGGTGCATACATTGTTTGCACAACAGTTCTCGCGGTCGCTCTTTACCTGACTACCGCCTTCTCTTTCTCCGCGATCGAAGTCTGGGCGCCCACTCGTTTCGCCTTCGTCATCGCGCTCCGAGAACGTTGGAGAGACTGGCGGGAGGAGCGCGCAAGAAAGCGTCAACAGAAAGAATTGGAAAAGCGCCGCGCCGAAAAGCCCGTGGTCACCACTCAACTGGTGCCCGCCCGCCCCGCTCCATCGCGCCCCGAGATTCCGCGCGAGGAAGCCCAGCGTCAAGGGCAGGAGATCCCGGGCGTGCAGTCCGCAGCGCCCCGCACCGGCATCGAGCGCATGGCGGAGGAAGACCAAGACGTCTTCGCGCCCACCCCAACTGCGCCTGCATCAGCGGCAATCGAAGTCACCGAGCGCGCCGACTCCGAGCACAAGCCCAAGACCACGCTCCCCAAGATTGCCGGCACCTACAAGCTGCCGCCTTCGAGCCTGTTGCACCGTCCCGATGAACAGCAAGCTGTGCATGAAGACGAGCTCAAGCTCCTTGCCCAGGTGCTTACCGACCGTTACGCCGAATTCGACGTGCACGGTCAGGTCACGCAGATCAACCCCGGCCCGGTCGTGACCACCTTCGAGTACAAGCCCGAAGCCGGCATCAAGTACAGCCGCATCACTGGACTCACCGACGACCTCTGCCTGGCCCTGCGCGCCGAAAGCATTCTGGTCGAGCGCATGCCCGGCAAGAGCACGGTCGGCATCCAGGTCCCCAATCGCGAGCGTGAGATCATCTGGCTGCGCGAGAACATCGAGTCGCCCGAATTCATCGGCTCCAAATCCAAGATCACGCTCGCTATGGGCAAGGACATTAACGGCCGCCTCGCTACCGCCGATCTGGCCGGCATGCCGCACCTGCTCATCGCTGGCTCGACCGGCACCGGCAAGAGCGTGGCGATCAACGCCATGATCATGTCGATTCTCTACAAGTCGACACCCGATCAAGTCCGCCTCGTGCTCGTGGACCCAAAGCGCCTCGAACTCGGCAACTACGAAGGCGTCCCGCACCTCTACACGCCGATCATCACCGAGCCCAAGCTCGCCGCCAACGCCTTGCGCAACGCCGTGCGCGAGATGGAACGCCGGCTGAAGCTCCTCGCCGCGAAAGGCGTCCGCAACATCGACAGCTACAACCGCCTCTTCAATGACACGCCGGGCCTCTTCGACGAGCAATCGGATGAAGAACCGCTTCCCTACATCGTCATCATCATCGACGAACTCGCCGACCTGATGATGCTCGACGGTCATAACGTGGAAGAGTCCATCACCCGGCTCGCCCAGATGGCTCGCGCCGTCGGCATTCACCTGGTGCTCGCCACCCAGCGTCCATCCGTCGACGTCATCACCGGCTTGATCAAAGCTAACTTCCCTGCCCGCGTGTCATTCCGCGTGGCCACCAAGGTCGACTCGCGCACGATTCTTGATGCCAACGGCGCCGAATCGCTCCTGGGACGCGGCGACCTGCTCTACCTCCCGGCCGGCTCGGCGCGTGTCCATCGCCTGCACGCTCCGTTCGTGACCGAAAAAGAAATTGCCGCCGTGGTTGAATTCTGGAAGTCGCAAGCTTTGGCGCAGTATCAGGAACATTTCCTCGAAACCCCGCAAGAGGAACGCGAAGCCCGCGTGGACGGCGAGGAGGGCAGCGAAGTTTCGGAAGGCGACAATGATCCCCTGTTCAACGACGCCGTCCGCCTGGTCGTAGAGTTCGGCAAGGCCTCCACTTCCCTGCTCCAGCGCCGCCTGCGCATCGGCTACGGCCGAGCCGCACACCT
Source organism: Terriglobia bacterium (assembly GCA_020073015.1). GTDB lineage: Bacteria > Acidobacteriota > Terriglobia > Terriglobales > Acidobacteriaceae > Acidiflorens. The sequence goes on from JAIQFZ010000233.1 coordinate 2,936, forward strand.
CATCGACTTGATGGAACGCGACGGTATCGTAGGTGCCGCCGACGGCCCCAAACCGCGCGAAGTCCTGAAACGTCCCAACTGGATCTC
>JAIQFZ010000234.1 GCA_020073015.1 Terriglobia bacterium
ACCAACGACGAGTCATCTTGCAGTTCTTTTACGCTGTGTCCGGCGTAAAATCAAACCAACTGGAATGGAATGAAGTGGGGATGGTCTCGACCCAAACCGCTCGGCTCCTGGCTGTCATGGCGCTCTGCCTATGCGGTTTGGGTGCCGCGCAAACCCCGCCGCCGCTCGCTATCGTGGACGATAGTCTGCCAACGCTCGGCGCCGGAGTCGAGGTCCGCGTTCCTCTTCACGCCACCGGAGGTATACCGCCCTATCACTGGAGCGCCCCCGCCAGCGATCTTCCGGAAGGGATTGTTCTCACTTCCGAAGGATTCCTGGCTGGCCGTCCCACCAAGCCCGGCGCTTTTGCCCTTACCCTCACAGTCGAAGATTCCGGCCGCCCGGCGCACAGCGTCAGCAAGACCTTCCGCGCGCTGGTCACCGCTGCGCTCCTGCTCGACTGGCTTCGTCCTCCACTGATCCACGGCAACCGCGTCGACGGTGCGGTCCAGGTTTCCAATGGCTCCAAAGACGATTTCGATCTTACGGTCATCATCGTCGCGGTGAACGCCGTCGGCCGCGCGACCGCACTCGGCTACCAGCACTTCAACCTCAAGGCTGGCGCTACCAGTATTCAGATTTCCTTCGGAGAGACTCTTCCTCCCGGAGCTTATGTCGTCCACGCCGACGCGGTCGCCGAAGTCACAGCGAAGAACTCCATCCTGCGCCAGCGCCTCCAAACACCCGTCGCTCTGCCCGTCATTCTCGGACCGTGATCGCATCTCGCCAGTGAATTGAATTTAGTTGCGGGTCGTGAGGTGATACTATGACCCGAACATCCGAGGATTTTTTGCGTTCAAGAGCTGCCAGGTTTCCAAAGCTGGCTACTCTTGCGGCGCGGTTGCAGCCCTCCCTGACGCCGCGCCGAAACCTTCAGTCACTCGTCTCGACCGATGCGCGGCCTAAGCGTTGCGCCTGGACCGTTCTTCTTGTCTTCTTGCATCCGTCGCTGTACCACACCAGGGCTGCTTCAATGTGTGAAGAGTAGGGAAGTGAACATTAGGAAGCAGCGGCGTGCGGGAAAACCCTAGAGCCCAGAGCCGAAAGCCCAGAGCCCAAAAATAGAGAGTCCCGAGGTGATGTTGGACTCATTCCTCTCGGCCAGTAGCTCGCGTTTAGACCCTTGCTGACCTCACTCAGAAAGCGCCCTTGCGGGTTTGCTTTCCGGCGATCTTGCTCGGGCTCCGGGCTCACCGCCAACCGGATAAATCAGTCCAACGCCTCGGGACTCTATCCTGCCTTCGACATTAGCTCCTGTTCTCCTCAACCAGCGCTTGGCTATAGACCCTTGCTAGCCCTCCCAAACTCACCTCGCGGTTTGTTTGAGTGACCTCGCTTGAGCCCCGGACGCCGCACCAACCGGGAAAACTTCAGAACGTGTCAAAGAACGATTATGTTTCTACTCCTCCTGTTTTCTACGTCAATCAAATTCATGAACCTTTAACTTCTTATGCCTCAATCAGGTGCAGCCCATCCACAGCCCGGTGACGCAAAAATTGTGCACCCGCCCGAACCACCATCGCGAATCCCCAATATTCATGCGGTATTTTGGCGGGTGGACTCCGTCATTCTCTGCTCCTCAACTGGCACGAACGCAACTTTCGATCTGTGAAAATCCGGTGAGAGAGCAATCCAGGCGCGGATTTTGGGTACTGTCTAAAAGAGGACACTGCCGGATTTTGTCATTCGCTCCACACGGTCGCCGTTCGTCCGATACAATTCTCACTTTCCCAGTGGGAGGTTTTCTTCGTGATGCGAGCCCCACGTTTGGCGATGGCAGTTTGTATCTTGGCGACACTCTGTTCCGCGCAAACCCCGGAAGAAAGGGCGGCGAAATACTTTGATTCTGTGCGCCACCAGCCCGGCTTGCTCCTCGCCTTCCTCCAGCAGATGCCCAAGGGCGGCGACCTGCACGTCCACCTGAGCGGAGCGATCTATGCCGAGAGCATGATCGACTGGGCCTCGGAGAATGCCCTCTGCGTCGATCGCAGCACCTCCAAGTTGATCCACGCCGCCTGCGATTCCTGCGAGACCTATAAACCCAAGCCTTCCATCCGCTGCGCGTACCAGGACCACGTTCTCTACAACCAGCTGGTGGACGCCTGGTCGATGCGCAACTGGCATCGCGAGGAGGAATCCGGCCACGACCACTTCTTCGCCACCTTCGAAAAGTTTGGTCCGGCCATGGAGAAGCACATCGGCGATGCCCTGGCCGAAGTTGCGTCGCGCGCCGCCGCCGATCACCTGCAATACGTCGAAGTGATGAACACCGCGGACGGCGGGCAAGCCGCCACCCTCGGCACCAAAGTGGGATGGGACGACGACTTCAGCAAGTTCCGGGACAAACTCCTTGCCAATGGCATGAGCGACATTGTCGCGTCGGTTCGCGCACAGGCCGATGCCGACGAAGTTCGCAAAAAAGAACTGCTGCGCTGTGGCACCGCTCAAACCGCTCCCGGATGCAACGTGACGCTTCACTACCTGTATCAAGTCCTGCGCGGGCTGCCCAAGGAACAGGTGTTCACCCAGATCCTGCTCGGCTTCGAATTGGCCAAGGCCGATCCACGCTTCGTCGGCTTCAACCTCGTAATGCCGGAAGACTATTACGTTCCCATGCACGACTTCGATCTGCATATGCGAATCATCGAAGCGCTCCACACGTTCTATCCGGCTGCGCATGTGTCTCTGCACGCCGACGAACTCGCCATGGGACTCGTTCCACCCGAAGGCGTGCGCTTCCACATCCGCGAATCGATTGAGCGGGCAGGCGCGGAACGCATCGGCCACGGCGTCGCCGTCATGAGTGAGAACGATCCCATCGGCCTGCTCAAGGAAATGGCGAAGAAGAACGTGCTAGTCGAGATTTGCCTGACCTCGAACGACACGATCCTCGGCATCAGCGGTGACCGCCATCCGCTGCGCATTTATATGAAGTATGGAGTGCCGGTCGCGCTGGCCACCGACGACGAGGGCGTTTCCCGCTGGAACACAGCTTTATTCCGGGCGCGAGTTTGTGGAGCGATACTCACCAAATGCGCCGCACTGCAGACTGCGAAGACGGCAAACCCTCCAGCAGATGTGAGAAGTTTCTGGACAGCAGCGAACGCGCGCGTGTGCAATGGCAACTGGAAAAAGCCTTCGCCGAATTCGAAAAAAAGTTCTAACGCAGGGAACCGTTGAAACATGACACAAGACCTCTATACCCGCGCCGATTCCGCTGCCGCCTTCATCCTTTCCCAAACGAAGCTTCGCCCTCAAATTGGCCTGGTCCTCGGCTCCGGACTAGGATCCTTTGCCGACGACCTGGCCGAAGCCGTCCGCATTCCCTACGCGCACATTCCATCCTTCCCGCGTTCTACAGCCATCGGACACGCCGGACAGCTCGTGATCGGCAAGTCGGGCGAGGTTCCCGTAGCCGTCATGCAAGGGCGCGTGCACTTGTATGAAGGCTACTCCGCCGCCGAGGTCGCTTTCCCAACGCGCGTTCTCGGACGCATGGGCATCGGCGCCCTGATCCTCACCAACGCCGCCGGTGGCATCAACGTGGAGTACGGACAGGGCGCGCTCGTCATCCTGCGCGACCACATCAACCTGCAGGGCCAGAATCCGCTCACCGGCGCAAACGACGAGCGCTTTGGCCCGCGCTTCCCCGATATGTCCTACACCTACGCGAAACGCTATCGCGGAATCGCGCTGGAAGAAGCGAAGAAACTGAAGATCCCGTCGCGCGAGGGAGTGTACGCCGCCCTGCTCGGCCCCAGCTACGAAACGCCTGCTGAAATCCGCTACCTGCGCACCATCGGCGCCGACCTGGTCGGCATGTCCACCATCCCCGAAGCCATCGCCGCCCGTCACATGGGCATCAATGTTCTGGCAATCTCATGTGTAACCAACATGGCCGCCGGAATCCTTGATCAGCCGCTCAATCATGAAGAAGTGCTCGAAGTAGGCCGACGAGTCATGGGCCAATTCATCGCGCTGCTGCGAGCCGTGTTGCCGCGAATTGCGGGTGAACTACAACCGGGTCGGAAGTAGAGAGCGGCGGGCACTGCGTGACCGCCACGAGTGCCGCCACGTTTGGAATCAGTGTCCCTTGCGGGGTATGTAGATCGGTTGCGGCGGATGAATGTCATACGCCGCACGGCTGCTTGAGCGGAACGTCGCTGAACGTTTTTGCGAACGGAAGCTCCACTTCGTGTCCGGCAATCGTGACCTTTAGCCGGTCGCCGCGCTGGTAGCCGAGTTTCAGGAAATCCTCGGCGCTGATGTTGGTTATTAAATTCCCAAACGGACCGTCAATCGCGATCACCTCTCCGCTCAAACCTTTGTCGCCGACCTCAGCCGGCTTTAGATTGAGGCGGACCAGCCCCCTCATTTCCGGACCGACCTGCGTCCAGTCGTCGCCGCGAGCAATGTGAGCGCCCACCGGCGAGAAAATATCGCGGCCGTGGAAGGTCGAGGAGATCTTCGCCCCAATCGTCCAATCGGAATTCGTGATCTCGCGGATACCGTCGATCCCGTCCCGATCCTCAACCATCGTCATCAGCCCATTGTCAGGCAGCACGAAAAACTGCCCGCGTTTGGACTTCACCACCACGGCTTTGCGCGAGCTGCCTACGCCGGGATCGACTACGACGACAAAGACCGTTCCGGCCGGGAAGTAGGGTGTCGCGCCAAACAGAAAGCGCGCGCCATCCGCAATCGAAAAAGCATTGACCTGATGGGTGAGATCAACAATGCGCAGGTTCGGCGCGATTCCATACATCACGCCCTTGCAGAGAGCGACCGAGTCGTCGATGACTCCAAAATCAGTCATGAAGACGACGGTTGGTGGCGGCTGCGGGGCAGCCGTCTGTGCTGGAAGAAAGCTCGCCGTCAAGAGCACCAGCAGGAACCAGAGGCCGTGCGCTCGCGGTGATTTCCGTGCGTAGCTTGCTGACATATCCATCGCCGAGACTTCGTATTGTATCCGCCCCTCGGCTGCAACCCAAAGCTCACCTCGATGAGTCGAAATGCGCGATCAAAATATGAAGATGCCAGTTGCCCGCTCGGCGCATCTATAATGCTGGCGTTAGGCAGTCATTCAGGAGAACTCGCAATGTCCAACGTCATCCCGGAGAAGTACCGCGACCTTTTTCAGAAGCGCGCGTTTGCCA
>JAIQFZ010000095.1 GCA_020073015.1 Terriglobia bacterium
GCCAGGATGTCGTTAATCGCCCGCAGAATTCCCGGCACGTTGTGGTGGATATGCAGCAGCCGGTGCGATCCCGGCTCGTAGTCCAGATGGCAGTGCGGCAGGTTCACGCTCAGCAGCGAATTCCCGCTCTTGAAGTAATCGATCATGCGCGCCGATACAAATTGCCCAATGTTCTGTTGCGCTTCTTCCGTGCTCCCGCCGATATGGGGCGTCAAAATAACGTTCGGCAGTCCCTGCAGGGCGCTTGAAAACCCGCCTCCACTTTCCGGCTCTTGCGGAAACACATCCACCGCCGCCCCTGCCAGCTTGCCGCTCTTCAAATGCCGGGCCAGCGCTTCATGATCGACCACAAACCCGCGGCTCAAATTGATCAGGCACGCGCCCTCTTTCATTGCCCGGAATTCATCGTTCCCAAACAGATTCTGATTCTGCGGCTTGCCATCGACGTGCAGCGTGATCACATCCGCAGTCTCCAGCAACTCGCGGAAGCTCACTGCGCGCGCATTCCCACGGGCCAGCACGTGCGCCACATCGTGAAACACCACGCGCATGCCCATCGCCTCGGCCAGGTCGGATACCTGCGACCCGATCTTCCCGTAGCCGACAATCCCCAGCGTCAGCCCGCGCACTTCGTGCGATCCCGCCGACGATTTATTCCACACCCCGCGATGCAGCTGCGTGCTCGCCTCAAACGTCCGTCGCATCAGCAGGATGATCTCGCCCATCGTCAGTTCGGCCACCGACCGGCTGTTCGAATGCGGATCGTTAAACACGCCAATTCCGCGGTCGCTCGACGCCACGCGATCGATCTTGTCCACCCCAATGCAGAAGGCCCCCACCGACACCAACTCCGGAGCTGCATCCAGCACCGCCGCCGTGATGCGCGTTTTCGACCGCACCCCCAGAATCGAAGTCCCGCGCACTTTCTCAACCAGCGCGCGTTCCTCGATCGCCCCCTTCAACGACTCAACCTCAAACCCCGCCTCCTCAAACTGCGAAGCCGCCACCCCACTGATGTTCTCCAGCAATAGAACCTTCAAAGACCCTCCCGGACCCAACCAAAGGAACCCTGAATTATAAAGACAATCCGTGTGTGGCGCGGGCATTGTGTGGAGCGGGCATTCCTGCCCGCGAACCGTCGACCCGCCTGGAATTCCCCTGTGCCCCCTGTGTCCTCTGTGGTTAGGATCTCCCGGCCGCACTACACTCTTTCCAGTGCACCCCAGTTCTCTCCCAAAGTGGTAAAACTATAAAGACGCCAGCGTCCGCATGCCGGAGCGCTGAATCTTTCTGTTCGACCCCGTCATCCTTAAGAACCTGGAGGAAATGAAATGGCGCATGAACTGCCCCCCCTGCCGTACGATTACACGGCGCTCGAACCCACCATCGACGAGAAGACGATGCATCTGCATCACGACATGCATCACGCCGCCTACGTCAAAAATCTCAATGCGGCGCTCGACAAGCATCCTGAGTTGCACAAGAAGAGCGCGGAGGATCTCATCCGCGACCTGAACGCGGTCCCGGAAGACATCCGCACCGCCGTCCGCAACAATGGCGGAGGCCACGTCAACCACACCATGTTCTGGAACATCATGAAACCCAAGGGCGGCGGCGATCCCACCGGCTCCATCGCCGATGTGATCCGGAAAACCTTCGGCGACTTCAAGACTTTTCAGGAAAAGTTTAACGCTGCCGGCGCAGGCCAGTTCGGCAGCGGATGGGTGTGGCTGGCCGGCGACTCAAAAGGCGAAGTGAAAGTCCTCTCCACCCCCAACCAGGACAACCCGCTTTCGCAGGGCCTCTATCCCATTTTCGGCAACGACGTCTGGGAGCACGCCTACTATCTCAAGTACAACAACCGCCGCCCCGAATACCTGCAAGCCTGGTGGAACGTGGTCAACTGGGACGAAATCAACAAGCGCTACCAGTCTCTGAAGAAGTAATCAGTGTAGCGCGGACACTCCTGTCCGCGCACTTTGTCCCTGATCAGTGCAGCCGCGGGCGTTCCGAGCGCAGTCTGAATCAAAATCAGACCGAGCCAGGACGCCCGGCAGTCAACCCGGCTGCAGCCCGCCTCTTTGCCCAACGGCGTAAGATAGACTGCAGATCGTCCACTGTCTCGCCGGTTCGGAGGTAGCCATGCGCAAGCCCGTGCCAGCTCTTACCGTGTTCCTCCTGATTTCATTTTTCGCCTCGGCGCAAGCCACCAAACCCGCTCCCAGGACGGCCTACTACCCGGTCCCCGTCACCGCCGCTCGCGAGCCCAATCCGGTGAAGTCCACTCCGGAGTCCATCGCTGAAGGCAAAAAGATCTATAGTTACGACTGCGCCTCGTGCCACGGCACCACCGGCGACGCCAAGACCGATGTTGCCAAGGAACTGAAGATCCCCGACCTTAGCGATCCCGCTGTTCTTAAGGACCGTACCGACGGCGCACTCTTCTATATCCTCAAAAATGGCCACGGCGACATGCCTCGCGAAGGCGATCGCGTCAAGCCCGAACAACTCTGGGATTTGGTCAACTACGTCCGATCCCTGGCGAGGAAGCCACCTTCCGCCGAACCGAAGCCATCCAATTAGAACTGGTCATCGGGTTTCAACAGACGGTTTTGGGAAGGGCACGGCTTTTAGCCGTGCCGCACGGGCCCGCAGAAGATCTGGGTTTTAGCCCCTGAGGGCCACACATTTTGCAGTTGGAGGGGGTGGTTCATCCGGCGCGATTCGGAAAGAGAACCCTCAACTTTCAAAGAATTCTCTGATCTGCTGCCAATACTTCCGAACAATTGAGTCCGTGCTCAGGTGCCCGCCGCGCCGAAACAACTTCAATCTCACTCCCGTGAGCTTCGCAAATTGCTGGACGGATCGATAGGGAACGAAAGGATCATCCTGCGCATGAAACATCATGACCTTCGACGCAGTAACTTCCTGGGCGTGATAGACAGGGTTATAAAACCTTCCACCATGCAGTTTCTTCCAATTCCTGTCGGACAGCCGATATCCATTTCCGAACGCCTCGCGAATATACGCGGAGTAACTGGCATTCGAAGTTTCTTTCTTCTCAGACTGTCGAAGAATCGCCCAATCCACCACCGGACAATTGGCAATCACTTTATTCACCCGTGGGTCGAGCGATGAAAGGATGGCGGCTGCCCCGCCAAAACTTCCCCCAATCACAAACAGTTCATCCGCCGACACCCGGAATCGCCGCCCAAATGCAAGTTCTCGGAACTCTTTCGACAGTCCGCGAATCACGTCAAGAATATCCTCGTGCGGCGATCTTTCCAGGAACTCCCCGCCACTCTCCCACGCTCCGCGATAGCGTGGATAGAACACCCAGTATCCCTTCCCGGAAAGAAATGCTGCCAGCGGCTGTTTGCGCGGGATCGAAGGCATCCCATCGCACAAGATGATCGCCTTTTGAGTCTTTCCGGATCGAGCGGGAGGCAAGAATTCGGTGACAATCTCGCGGTTGAATCGTGTCCTGAACATAGCGTTTTGCAACCCCTCGCGTGAGCGCCCGATGCTCAGCCCGCGCTCCCTCGGTGCCCCGTGTCCTCCCTGCCTCCTATCACTCGCCCGCCGAGTGATCGTGCACAATCTTCCAGCCCTCCGGAAACTTGCGGACGATCAGCGTAAACAGCCCGTGCGGCGTCTTTCCGTCCGGCATGGTCAGATGAAACTCGCCACGCACGAACGCCGCTTCTGAGCCCAGCATCTCGATGCGCAGATTCGCAAATTCCAGCTTCCCCATCTCGTGCCCGGCACTCAGATAGCTCTGCTTGTATCGATCAAGCGCCGCCTGCCATCCTTTCGCCTCATGCGCTCCCGAGAAAAAAGTCAGCTCCGGCGAATTCCAATATCCCGCCATGAATCCCTCCAGGTCTTGCCGGTTCCAGGCGTTTGTTTGCTCCTGCAAAACACGGCTGATGGCGGACTTCGCTCCTTGAGAACGACTTTCGCTTACTGACTCCGAGACGAGCGGCAGGACCAGAAAAAGCACTGCGAACAAGGCGCGCATGGCCATCCTCCGAACCGACATAGTGTCACACGACTTCCGATACTTTGCTGAGGGCGTCACATTGGTATGTGACAAGTTTACTTGATAATATGTAAAGCGTACTTTACTGTATACAGAGAAGGTTGACTTCACATGAATAACATTCTTCGCAACTCATCGAATGACGAAGATTCCCGATGGCCGAGGTCGCCCATGCTGATGTGGGGCGTCTTCAGCACCCGGACTCCCGCGGGGCGCCGCTATGTCCGCCAATGTGGAATCGCCCTCACCATCCTGATCCTCCCTTCGTTGTTCTTTCTAATCCACCAGTATTCACACTTCCACTATTTCGACGCGAGGACGTTCGGCCGTGCCACCGCCATTCTCCTACCGATTGTTTTTTCGCGTATCGTCTGGGAGTTTCGGAGGTATCTCTTATCTCTGGACGAACTCGCCCGCCGCCTGCAGGTCGAGGCGATGGCCTGGACCTACCTGACAGGTTTTATCCTGACGGCGATCCTCTGCATGATTTGGCTTGAGAGTCTGGGAAAGGTGGACTTGTCCTGGTTCTGCCCGGTTTGGTTTTTTTGCTGGAGCCGGTGCGCGCCGGCTGGCTCTATGTCTTGTCGCGGCGGTACTGATGAAGAATGATTTGCGGGTGCTTCGGGCGGAGCATGATCTGACGCAGGCGGAACTGGCCGACAAGCTCGGCGTCTCGCGTCAAACAATAAATGCGATTGAGACCGGAAAGTACGACCCGAGCCTGCCGCTCGCCTTTAAGATTGCGGGAGTGTTTAACCGGACGATTGAAGAGATTTTCTCGCCAACGACTACCGAGCGGACCACTAACAACTAGCAACCAAACGACGACTAGCGACTACTCTTTTTCGCCGGAGCGCTGGCCGCCTTTACTTTCACCGCCTGCCACGGACGCTTCGGCCGCTCCACATCCGGCTTGTCGCGATCCTTGATGCGATCGTACTGATACGACTCGCTGACCGTCCCCAGCGACTCGTTGTACAAACTGGGCAGCGCGAGCGCTTCCTTCATTTCTTCTGCGAACTGGTGCAGCGCTTTCAGGTGGTCGGCGGTCGCTGGCACTTCCGTCTTCGCGGTCTTCAGGAACTGCTGGTAACCGCGGTTCACGAGCTTCGAGATCTCGCTGCCAATGAGGTATCCGGGGTAGGCAAAAATCTTTACGCCGCCATCCTCGGCCTTCTGGATTGCGGCCGAGCAGGTGTACTTTTTCAGGAACACGCGCGCTTGCGTGCCCGGAGCTTCAATCAGGTCAAATCCGTGATCGCGCAGCCAGTTGACTGCGTCTTCGTATGTGCGTTGTTCCACGTTCGCTGCCATTGTATAAACTCAATTCTGCATTCGTCAGGTTAGATGCGGTGTTGCCGTTCCGCGGATTACTTCCGATTCCGTGAAACCAAAACTCTGTGCCCTGAATCCAAACGACGATAGTATAGATATACCTTTTTAAGGTTGCAGGCACATTACTCTGGTCATTAGGGCTTGTTCCCCATGGCTGCCAATTCCAATCCGGCCCCGCACGAGGCGCGTTCCCGCGCCGATCAGGCAGTGCCTCGGCCCGCGGGAGAAGCCCTGCTCGAGCGCATTGGCAACACGCCGCTGTTGCCGCTGGACGCGCTCACCCGGGATTTCTCCACCATCCAGTTTCTGGGAAAGGCCGAGTGGTACAACCCCGGCGGATCCATCAAGGACCGTGCCGCCGCCAGCATCGTGACCGAAGCGCGCCGCACGGGCAAGCTCGCACCCGGAAAGATTCTGCTCGATTCCACCAGCGGCAACACGGGCATTGCCTACGCCATGCTCGGCGCTGCTCTTGGATTTCCCGTCACGCTGTGCGTGCCCGAAAATGTTTCCCCGGAGCGAAAGCGCATTCTACAGGCTTACGGCGCAAATATCATCTATACCGACCCGGGGGAAGGTTCCGACGGCGCCATCAAGATCGCGCGCCAACTCGCCGCCAGTCATTCCGATCTTTATTTCTACGCCGACCAGTACTCGAACGAGGCCAACTGGCGCGCGCATTACCAGACCACCGCGAATGAAATCTGGGAGCAAACGAAGGGTCGTATCACCCACTTCGTTTCCATGTTGGGCACAACCGGAACGTTCGTCGGCACCACGCGGCGGCTGAAAGAATTGAACCCGCATGTCCGCTGCATTTCGCTCCAGCCCGATTCCGCTTTTCACGGGATTGAAGGAGCGAAGCATCTGCCCTCGGCGAACGTGCCGCGCATCTACGATCCCTCGCTCGCTGATGAGAATCTGCAGATCTCGACCGAAGCGGCACACGGCATGGCGCGGCGTCTGGCCCGGGAACACGGGCTGCTCGTCGGGGTCTCCTCGGCCGCCGCCGTGGTGGGGAGCCTGCAAGTCGCCGAGGGCCTGAAAAAAAATCAGCCGGCGACGATCGTGACCATCCTGTGCGACTCGGGCGACAAATATTTGAGCGAGCGCTTCTGGGATGAGGGCTAAGATCGGAATACTTCTGCAATCTTCGATGCTCAAAATTAGCCCCGACAGCTACGCTAAGATCCGTCGGCATGGTGAAGAGACCTATCCCCACGAGTGCTGTGGCGTGCTGCTGGGGCGCTTTGAGGATGACGGCACGAAGACCGTGACCCGCGTTTCGCGCTGCGGCAACACGCGCGAGGACTCACCACATAACCGCTATCACATCGATCCCAAGGAACTCATCCGCATCCAGCGCGAGGGCCGCGAGCGCGGAGAAGACATCGTCGGCTTCTATCACTCCCATCCCGATCACCCCGCCCAGTGGTCGCAGACGGACTTCGCCGAAGCGCACTGGTTCGGATGTTCGTACGTGATCACGAGCGTGGAGAAGGGCCGGGCCGCAGTGACAAACTCGTTCGAACTGACGGGCAACGACGAGGCCGACAAGAAATTCGTGGACGAGCCAACTGAAGTAGCATGACAGTGGGCTTAGGGCAGCACTTTCAGCACCACCGCAGTGATGTCATCGTCCGGCGGGCTGCCATCGGAAAAGGCCAACTGGCGGTCGAACACGAAGTCCAGGGACTCGGTTGCCGATTTGCATTGGCATTGTGCCCAAACATCCTGCATTTGGGCAGTGCAGAACTCGACTCCCTCCCGGTTGCGCAATTCATGGAGACCGTCGGTCGCGAACAGAACGCAGTCTCCCGGGCCGAGTTGCACGACGTGCCGTTCGTAGGTGGCACCCTGGAACATTCCCGAGGGGAATCCACCCTCGCCTAACTTCTGACACGCGGTTCCGGAGATCAAGAGGGGATGTGGCATCCCGGCGTTGGAGAAGATGAGTTCTCGTGTGGCGGGATTGAACAGAGCGTACAACGTCGAGCAAAAGCGGCCACTGATGGGTCGCTGCACCAGGCGCTCGTTCAATAGACCAAGAACGTGCGCGGTATCCGTCCCCGTCTTGTGAATTCCGCGAAGGGTTCCCATCACCAGCGCACCATACATGGCCGCGGGCAACCCCTTGCCGACCACGTCCCCAAGGTAGATGCCGACTAAACCGTCTGGCAAACGGAAGAAGTCGGCAAAATCGCCCGCCACGTTTGAGAAGGGGATGAAGCGGAACGCGATCTCGACGCACTCGTGGCGGAGCCCCTTGGTGGGCAGCAGCGACGACTGGATGAGTTTTGCTTCCCGAGCTTGCTGGTCGCATATGCATTCACACGGAAAACTTTCTTTCAAGGACTCCGACTCCACCTCGCGAACCACTTCAGACAAGGGCGACCACCCTTCTAATGCTTAGATCGGCAGCGCGCTGGTTTTGCTTTATTCCCCGAAGTCTCTTGGCATCACGAGACGGGGGTAGCCGGACGTCCCTTCGGCGCGGGCCTCTCCCGTCCGACCGCAACCATGCCAAGGAAGGCGAAAGCAGATTTTCTATTTCATTTCTGCGCCGAAGTAATTCCGCATCCTCGCCCGCGTCATGTAGATCAGCAGCAGCCCCGCGATCACCGCTCCGACGGCTCCTTTCAGCCACTCTCCCATCACGCCGTTGATGAGGTCGCCCGTCGCGTTGATGGCGATGATGGTAACCCCGAGCATCCAGCCCCAGTACTTTCGCCGGAACCAGCCCACCGCCGCCAATGCCAGAAGCACGGAGAGAACGGCAAAAAGAAGCACTGTACCTCTGCCCAGCAAAACCAGGCCAGCGTGTCCCCGTTTGTTCAGCGCCCAGAGCGCATCCAGCATTGTTCCTGGCTTTAGCAGGGTGACAGCGGCATAGGCTGCCATGGTCGCTCCGAACACGAAGAACAGGCCGATTGGCACGAAGCCACGGGGGCGGATCGGTTCGGCAGGGTCCATTTTCTCCTCCATTTCCGCGTTGGACTTCCGAGGGCGGCCGTCACTCCATCAAGCGGGTATAGCCCGCGCGGAGACACTCAGCACCTATCGAAAAAACTGATCTGAACGATCGGAGTTGCTGAATCTTCCCGCGATACCTTAGCATCTTTTTGGTATGCCACAGATTCAGATACCCTCGCCCCTTCGCCAGTACGCAGGTAAGCAGGCTTCCGTGAACGTGCCGGCCGCATCGGTCGGTGAGGCGCTTAAGAACCTGGTCGCGCAGCATCCTGACCTGAAGCGCCATCTCTACACCGACGAAGGCAAACTGCGCGCCTTTGTGAATGTCTATGTCAACGACGAAGACATGCGCTACCTGCAAAAAGAAGCCACCGCGCTCAATGACGGTGATACCATTTCAATCGTTCCGTCGATTGCCGGCGGCTGCTGAGCCATGCTGTGCAGAATGATGATGTACCGAATGATGACCTGCGGACTGACACATCGCCGAATGCCCCGCCCCACGCGCTGTTGCCGCTGTCGGTAGTTCGCCTGCGACCTGATTACAATTTAAAGAGGACCCCATGGCCACGCTTTCTGATGTCAAACCCACCGAAGCCAAACCCGAAGCCGTTTTAAGCAACGACGAGATTCTGCGCTACTCGCGCCACTTGATCATGCCCGAGGTGGGCATGGAAGGGCAGCAGAAGTTGAAGGCGGCGAAGGTGCTCTGCATCGGAGCGGGCGGTTTGGGATCGCCGCTCGCGCTCTATCTGGGGGCGGCGGGCGTGGGCACGCTGGGCATCGTGGACTTCGATGTCGTCGATTACACCAACCTGCAGCGCCAGATCATCCACACCACCGACGACGTGGGGCGCAAGAAACTCGACTCGGCCGCCGACAAACTCAAAGCGATCAACCCGTTTCTGAACCTGCGGACGTTCGACACGAAGCTCACCAGCGCGAACGCGCTCGAGCTGTTCCGCGAGTTCGACATCATTGCCGACGGCACCGACAATTTCCCCACGCGCTATCTGGTCAACGACGCGTGTGTGCTCACCGGCAAGCCCAATGTTTACGGCTCGATCTTCCGCTTCGAAGGACAGGCGAGCGTGTTCGCCACCGAAGAAGGCCCGTGCTATCGCTGCCTGTATCCCGAACCGCCGCCTCCCGGGCTGGTTCCTTCCTGCGCAGAAGGTGGAGTGCTCGGAATTCTGCCCGGACTCATTGGAGTGATCCAGGCGACCGAAACCATCAAGCTGATTCTCGGTGTGGGCGATTCGCTCGCCGGACGCCTGCTGCTGGTTGATGCCCTCGGCATGAAGTTCCGCGAACTCAAGCTGCGCAAGAATCCCGATTGCCCGGCCTGCGGCAAGAACCGCACCATCACCAAGCTGATCGACTACGAGGAGTTCTGCGGGATCCGAGGTCAGGAAGAACCCGCAGGGAATGACGTGCCGGCGATCTCGGTGGAAGACTTGAAGAAGAAGTTAGACGCGAAGGCCGACATCTTCGTGCTCGACGTGCGCGAGCCGCACGAATACCAGATCTGTAACTTGAAGGGATATCTCATCCCGGTAGGCGATCTGCCAAAGCGCGTGAACGAACTCGATTCCAGTCGCGAGATCATCGCGCATTGCCGCTCCGGCGTGCGCAGCGCGAAGGCCGTAAATTTTCTGCGACGTTCGGGATTCAAGAAGGTCTATAATCTGACCGGCGGCATTCTGGCCTGGGCGGATCGAATCGACACGACCATGCCGAAATACTGAAGGGCAGTTACCACTTCCCCGTTGTCAGGTCTCCGTTGGTGGAGGGAGCGCTTCCTCGCTCCCTTCTTGATTGGTGCTCTCCCCGAGGTATACACAACTACTTTCCTTGATGTAATCTCTGTCGAACCCATAATGATCAATGTGGACTTGCATTTCCGCGACTTCGAGAGAGGTTGGTTAGCGATGGACGGGAGGTCCCAATGAAAGGCACCTTACAGCTGTGTGTCACGTTGTTGCTACTATCGCTTGTCTCGGCGGGTCAAGCCGACAAGTCGCAAACTTCCGGTACTCCTCCTGACAAGCAGGCAGCGACGCCCGCAGCACCGACGCAGTCCACGGAGTCGTCGAACTTCACTTCGGCAAAGGGTTTCGTCCTTGAGGACGCGACTAGGTCCGCTTCAATCGGACGGTTTCCTCTGCGGATGCGCACGTCGGAGATACGGTGGACTTCGAAGTGCTGCAGGACATCAGCGTGAACGGGACGCTCGTGATCCCGAAGGGGGGATTTGCCTTTGGTACTGTGACCGAGGCACAACCCAAGCGAAGGATGGCGCGGGGCGGCAAGCTCGAAATCAACATCGACTATGTGAAATTGCTGAGCAGTGACAAAGCAGCTTTGCGTGCGGTCAAGGGAGGCAGCGGGGGAGGTCACGTGGGCGCGATGACCGGCGCAATTGTGGCTACTGGGATCGTGTTCTTCCCGGCTGCGCCATTTTTCCTGTTCATGCACGGTAAGGACATCACCATTCCAAAGGGAGCGGAGTTCACGGCTTACGTCAATGGAGACGTGAAACTGGATATCGCGAAGTTTCAGCAGACCGCGCCGACCACTTCGCCGCAAACAAATGGGATGGCCAGCGGCACTGGGCAGAGTGTCAGCCCCACATCCGCAAAGGTGTCACTCGAGTCCAATCCGGCGGGCGCTGACATTGAAGTGGATGGCAGCTTTGTAGGCAGTACGCCTTCGGACGTCCAACTCGTCGAGGGTGAGCACACCATTACCGTGAAAAAGGCAGGTTTCAAAGATTGGGAACGCAGGCTCAAGGTTAGCGCTGGCAACAATGTGCACTTGAGCGCTGACCTGGAGAAAGTTGCAACGCCTTAGTGCACGAGATACTTGCGATGGGGACCTTAGCTCCTTTATGTGGGAGTTAAGGGGAGTAGAGCGTTTGCGTCTTAGGAATCTATTTTCTTTGCACGGACCGGAAAATCGTGCATACTTCGAACGCTCTTCCGGACAGGAGGCTGCTGCCAGCCATGGCTCCTCGCATCTTGTTTGCCGCGACCATTCTGCTTGCCTCGTGTTTTCCTCTTTACGCTGCCGATAATCCATCCGCTGGTCCTAACTCCGACCCCACTTACCAGCAACTGCGCAATCTGACGCTAGGAAGCGAGGCGGTGAGCGTCAGTAACCTTGATTTGAAGCGCGACGCGGGCACATTTCATCTGCGCTCGGGAACGGTGTGCTTTGTGGCCCCAGTACAAGGCAAGGTCACGGGAGCGGTGTTTACGGGTGATGGCAACTTTGTTCTCGATCCACCGCTGGAATCCGAACGCAAGAGTTTGAAGCTGCTCACGAAAGAAAACGAGTTCAGCGAGAACTTCAGCCAGGTGGTCCTACGCTTTACGGACTCGACGTATGACGACATCAAGAAAGGCGGCAACGCCGCGTCAGGCGGGTGCGATGCCGGCTCGCTGAAAGATACCCAGAACACGACGCGCCACAAGCTCAAGTTCAATCTCGAATCGCGCATCCTGCAGGAAGTACTAAGTCCCGAGCCGAGGAGGCTGTTCGTCGCTTTCATCCACGGCAAGCGATACAGCGGCAAGGAGCTTTACCAGATCGATCCGGACTCGGCTTCGGAGCAGGTTAGCTTTATGACCTACGACGAAAACAAATCGGGCAACTGGGCGTCCTTCAATATTTCCGCCGATCATTCACCGGGCCCCGTCGGTAGGCCCTACCACATTGAACACCAGCAAATTGATGCGACGTTTGAAAAGAGCGGCAAATTACGGGGCAAAGCCACGACCGATCTTATTGCACAGCGCAACGGATTGCGGGTCGTGGGCTTCGATTTGTTTCGGCCCCTGCGCGTGCAGAGTGTGACCGCGAACGGACAGGCCCTCTCCTTTGTCCAGGAGGACAAAAACGAGGACGGAGATTTCGCCGTCATTTTGCCCAAGGCGCTTGCCCAAGGAGAGAAGATTTCGGTTACCACGACCTACGAAGGGAAAGACGCCGTCACTAACGAGGGCGGCGGAAACTATTTTCCCGTTGCACGCGATGATTGGTATCCCAATGATCCGGATGGGGCCATGGGAGAGTATGCGCTGTATGACATGACTTTCCATATTCCCAAAGGAATGAAGATGGCGGCGACCGGCGTGCTGGTCTCCGAGAGCAATGAGGGCGGTCAGAACGTAACCGTGTGGAAGAGTGAAAGCCCGCAGACGGTGGCTGGGTTCAGCTTTGGCCGGTTCAAGGCAGAAGAAGCCAAGCTCACCAAGCCCGAATACTTAATCCAGTCCTATGCCAACGACGAGTCTCCCGACTGGGTGAAGGCGCTGCAGCAAGTAGCTAACGGTGATTTGCCCACGCAAGGGTCCCCCAACATAACTGGGCTGACACTTGGCTCGATGAGCACTACTTCGCTGAATAAGAAAGCGCTGGCTGAGGGTGAAATGGCTTTGCAACTCTATACCGACTATTTCGGCCCTTCGCTGTTCAAGCACCTGCAGCTCACGCAGCAGACGGCGTGCAACTTCGGCCAGTCGTGGCCGGAACTAGTGTGGATTCCGATCTGCTACTACTTTGACACTACGGTGCGCCATCAGTTAGGTCTGGACCACGCCGATCGCGGATACTGGAAGGTGGTGACGGCGCACGAAGTCGCGCATCAATGGTGGGGTCACACAGTCGGGTTTGCCTCCGGCCGCGATCAGTGGATGAGCGAAGGTTTCTCCGATATGTCCGCATCCCTCTACATCAGCATGATCGAGAAGAATCCGAAGAAATTTATCCAATTCTGGAACGACGAGCGTGAAACGTTGCTGGAACGGAACGCCCAAGGTTTTCGCGCCATTGACGTGGGTCCCTTGACTATGGGATACCGGGCCAATAACTCGCGAACGGGATTCGATGTGACTGAACGCCTCATCTACCCCAAGGGTGCCTATGTTCTGCACATGATCCGCATGATGATGTGGGACCGCCAAACCGGCGACCAGAATTTCAAAGCCGCAATGCAGGATTTCGTGAAGACGTATTCCGGCAAGGCGGCCACGACCGAAGACTTCAAGGCGATGATCGAAAAGCACATGACCGAAGAAATGGATATGGAGGGCAATCATCGCCTGGATTGGTTCTTTAACGAGTATGTGTATGGCACCGCGCTGCCCAGCTACAAGATCGACTCCACGTTCGACAGGGATGCCAGTGGCGACGTTGTGTTTGGCTTCAAGGTCACGCAGTCGGGCGTGGATGACAAGTTCCGCATGATCGTGCCGATCTACCTGGAGCTTGCGGATGGCCGCACGATAAACCTGGGACGAGCGCACCTAGTCGGGAACAGTTCGGTGGAGCAGAAAGTCCCGCTGAAGGGCTTGAAGGACACTCCCAAACGGGCGCTTGTGAATTACCACGACGATGTGCTCGCTTCGAATTAGAGAGTAGAAAAAAGGGAGCACGCCGGTGCTCCCGTGTTTTCTTGATTTGGAATTCGGGTCACTTGCTGGAACTCGCGGTCATGGCGGAGGCCTCTCCGCCGATGGCCAAGGCGTACTTCTTGCCGGCGAAGCGTACCTGGGAGACCGAAGCGGTGCCGCTGCTGTTGTCTACGATCGCCGTGTCATAGGGAGAAGCTTTTTCCAGATCGATGACCTTCGCCGTAGTCTTGGCCACCTCTTTCTTGCCTTGCATCACGGTCAGTTGCACATCCGATCCGCTGCCATCCCAACGAAGTTGATAATCGCCGGCCGGGAGTTGGTGTCCATTGACCTGTACCGCTTCCTGCACATGGAGCGTACCTTTGTTACTCGCGAAAGCACCCGTTGCGAGCAGCACTGCCAGCCCGAGCACCGCAAACTTTGCCAGATTGTTCAGTTTCATAGGTTCCTTCTCTCTGCCCGGTTTCTGGCCGGGACGTCACGGGCGGCTGGTTCAGCGCGCGCATTCGGACTTGCCTTTTCCAGCAAAAGTCCTACAATGCGCCTGTCAGGGTGACGCAAAAAGACGCGGGTCTCAAACTCGTTCTCTTTGCCCGGACTCGGCTCACTCAGGGCCGCCAAACCACGCGTGAGCCAGTCCCGTCACCCTGCAATGTTTTCTGATCGAGGCCGAGGCTCGCCTCTTTCCACCCCATGCTCAGTTCGCTTCAGGATACGAATCCCTGGTTGAGGAAGTTCCCGATATCGTTCGCGAGCATGATATTTAGACGAGCATGGAGTAGGGCGGGTTAGCAATATTTCGGGCAGTCGAAAGTGAGTAACAAAACAGAAATGTTTTGTGTAGAGACGAAAAAGACACAGACGGCGAAGGAATAATCGGTTAGTTCACTTTGAATACGATCTTGCCGTAATTCTTTCCTTCCTGCATCAGGGTGTAGGCGGCGCGGGCTTCGGCCAAGGGGAAAACCTTTCCGATCACGGGAGCGAGTTTGCCTGCCGGAACGCGGGTATCGAGATTTGCGGGCTCGCCGGTGGCGGCGCCGTAGACGATGACGCGTCCGAGATCGCGCAGGCAGCGCACGCTCCTGGCCACATGCTCGCCGCCCAGCATTTCAAACACTGCGTCGACTCCTTCGCCGCGGGTTAGATCCTTGATTGCGTCAACGTAGTCCTTCTGCTTGTAGTTGATACCGTGCTGCAGGCCGAGTTCGCGCACGCGCGACAGTTTCTCGTCGGAAGAAGAAGTGCCGTACATTTCGATGCCGAGGATTTTCCCGATCTCGACAGCCGCGGTGCCGACTCCGCCGGCGACGGCGTGAATCAGCACTCTTGCGCCGGCCGGCTTCTCGAGGAGGCCGGCTTTCCAGTAGGCGAAATAGGCAGTAAAAAAATTGACCGGGAAGGCAGCGGCCTGTTCGGCGCTCCAGGTTTCGGGGACGGGCCACAGCAGAGCGGGATAGGCAGGCGTGGTTTCGGCGAAAGCCGCCCACTGCGAGTAGCCCATCACGCGGCGGCCGGTGCGCGTGTCGACGCCAGCGAACTCGCGTCCAGCGATAAGCGGCGGTTTGGGAGTGCCGGGGTAGCCTCCGCGGGCGGTGAGCAAGTCGGCGAAATTCAGTCCACCAGCCTCGACCTTGACGAGGACCTGTTCGGGACCCGCGTGCGCGTCGGAAGTGTTCTGCACTTCCAGAACCTCGGGACCGCCGAAGCGAGTGATGACGAGTGCTTTCATGCCGACAGTCTAGCAGTCTGCGGGCCGGACGGTCAGGCCCCGCGAAAGTTGTCACCTCCAAAAGGCCGAGAGCATCTATAATTGCGATCGAGTTTCCGACCCGCTCTGCCTTGCACGACGGTGGCGGTGCGGGCGAGGGTGAAGCCGGCGGGACGTCGGCGCAACCCGAGGGTGCAGGGGGAAACGCCTGCGCCTCCCGTATTTGGAAAGGAAACGCTCGCTGGGATCCTGCCCGCCTGTGTTTTCTTTCCATGGAAAATCGAGCCCTTCGCACTTGGCTGGTTGGTTCGGCGTGTGCGAAGGCCAGGTGCTACGGTCACGCGCCCAATGCTGCTGACGGACAAATTCGGGCGGTCAATTCACGATCTGCGGATTTCGATTACGGACCGCTGCAACTACCGGTGTGTCTACTGTCGCACGGGCACAAATGGTGCGGCGTTCGCGGAGCTTCCGTTTGGAGACTATCTGCGGATGGCGCGGATCCTGGTCTCGCTGGGAATCACGAAAGTCCGCCTGACGGGAGGCGAACCGCTTCTGCGGAAAGGGATTGTGGAGTTCGTCCGCGATCTTGCGAAGCTGCGTACGGTGAACGGCGAGAAGCCTGAGATTGCGTTGACCACCAACGGCCATCTGCTGGCTGAGATCGCTCCATCGCTGAAGGAGGCCGGGTTGGACCGCGTGACAGTCAGCATGGATGCCGTCGATCCCGACCGATTCGCGCGCATCACGCGCGTGCGCAACGGATTCGACAGCGTGCTCGCCGGGGTGCGCGCGTCGCGGCGGGCCGGACTCGATCCGGTGAAAGTCAACTGCGTGCTGCTGCGCGGGTTCAACGAAGACCAGATCATTCCCTTCGGCATGTTTGCGCGGGAAGAGGGTGTGGTGGTGCGGTTCATCGAATTCATGCCGCTCGAAGAGGATCGCGTGTGGACGCCAGAGACGGTGGTTACGCTCGACGAAATCGTTGCGCGGATGTCGGAGTATCTGCCGCTGGTCGAAATGACGCACGAGCGCAGTGAGACGGCGCGGCGCTATCGTTTTCCCGACGGCGTGGGCGAGATTGGGATCATCGCCCCGGTATCGCATCCGTTCTGCGGGCACTGCAGCCGGATTCGCATCACGTCGGATGGCAAACTGCGTACCTGCCTGTTTTCGGTGTGGGATCATGATCTGCATGAACTGATGCGGCGTGGCGCCCCAGACGAGAAACTTGCCGAATTCATCGTGAAGGTTGTGGAGAAGAAGGAAGAGCGGCATCACATCGGCGAACCCGGCTTTGTACCGGCGTCACGTACGATGGTGCATATCGGAGGATAGTTCTCAGCTATCAGCCATCAGGAAAAGCGGCTTTCCGCGGAGTGCGCTGAGATCGCTGAGACTGCTTCTCTTCTTGAGTCGTTCGAGCTCGCCGCCTGCGATGATGGTAAGTGATGACGCTTCTTGCTCCCCGACTTGTCCTGTTCATCCTGGTGGCTTGCGTGGGCCTTGCATTGTTTGAACCATGCGCCGGGGCTGCCGATCCCTCCTCCGCCTTTCTGGGTTTCGATCGCAACGAGTACCCGGGCGACAACAACCTTAAGGAACTTCACAAGACCTTTGCTTACACCGGCTACTGGCTGAATAACCCGCCAGGTGCAAAGACGAACACCTGGGCGGGAAAGCGAGGCAAGCTTGAGGCTGCTGGATTCGGGTTTCTAGTGCTCTTCAACGGGCGGTTGTATCGGGCACTAGGGCCGCACGCGGCAGAGCTTGGAAAGTCGGACGCAGAAGCGGCGGTCGCGGTGGCCAGGCGCGAGGGATTTCCGGCGCAGACGATCATTTTTCTCGATCAGGAAGAGGGCGGACGTTTGCTGCCTGAGCAGAAGGCTTACCTTTTCGCGTGGGTCGATGGAGTCAGGCAGGCGGGGCTTCGCGCGGGCGTGTATTGTTCCGGGATCGCGGCGCACGAGAAGAGCGGCGCTAGCGTGATCACGGCCCGAGACATACGGCAGAACGCGGGCACGCGACCCATTACTTACTGGGTGACGAATGATGCTTGTCCGCCGTCGCCCGGATGCGCGGTTTCGCGGCGTCCACCTTCACCCAGTGCGAGTGGAGTCGCGTTTGCGGATGTCTGGCAGTTCGCGCAGTCTCCTCGACGGAAGGATGTAGCCGGAGGCTGCGTACGCAGTTACGCGGCGGATGGGAATTGCTATGCGCCGGGATCAGGTTCAGGGCAGGAGTTTCATGTCGATCTGAACACGGCGACCTCGGCGGATCCATCGCACGGGAGAGCGCGCGAACCGTAGTAGGAAGTGCCCGTTGCAAAGTTCGCCCGGGGCCGTGGCGCATGCCAGCTGCAGATCCCTCCCCTTCGGCTTCGCTCAGGGTCGGGCAATCGAAGAGAATGTAATGTCGGACAGGAAGCTAAACGCACTGCTGTCAGTAAAACGCGTCGTACTTCGTAACGGTCCAGGGGCTGTCTCTTTTTTCTAAAGTTACTGAAAAGAGATCTTTGTAGGTGGCGTCCTTGCTGGGGCTGGTATAGCGCTGGCCCTTGTAATGAAGAATCACAAGCGGGGGCACGTCTTCCCATTCGACCAGATTCCAGGAAATCAGTGGGTGCTGCGTTTCCGAGTCGCAGATGAAGTTGGCACGCTTCTTGCGGTAGTCTTTCTCCCAGGCGGCGAGCAGTTGCCGACAGTTGCTGTCGCGCATCTGCGCGATGAAGGTGTTGGCAGTGCGCTCGATGGTACGGTCGCGCAACGGATTCATGGTGATACTGAGCGGCATCTGGGTGAGCGGGTCCCGCTCTTCGGAACGCGCGAGCACCGGCGGCTGGCCGCTGAGCCAGTACAGGTAGCCCAGGAACACCAGCACGAGCAGGCCGGAGGAGCCCAGCGCGATCGCGAGATGGGTGCGAGAGAAACGCATCAAGGGAAAGTGTGGGGGAAAGGTAACGGGGCCGCAAGGTTACGATTGGCACCTTCGCACGTGAGGTCGAGGCGGACAGAGCCTGCCCTGAGCGAGGCCGAAGGGAGTGTCCGCCCTACATGGTTTGTCTTTTCTCTACCACGGGCGTATAGTTAAAGACGAAAACTGTTGTGTCGTAGTCTCAGGATTGTCGAAGCACACCAGTGGGCGAAAGCCCACTTTTTAGTTGGCTGAGATTGGCACGGCGGTATGGGCGCAAGTTACTGAAAACATGGCCCTTGATCAGGAGAATATCCGTCAGATTGCCGAGCGGGTGGCGGGCTCGAGCGGGCTGGAAGTGGTCGATGTCGAGTTGCAGGGCGCGGGCAAGCACCGCATGCTGCGCGTCTTCATCGACCGGCCAGGAGCGATGGCTACGCCGGAGCATCCGGGCGGTGTCACGCACGAGGACTGCGCGAATTTCAGCCGCGAGTTTGGCACGATCGTCGATGTGGAAGACGCGGTGCCGGGCGGATCGTATGTGCTGGAGGTTTCGTCTCCGGGCCTGGATCGCAAGCTGACGAAGGCGGCGGATTTTGAACGTTTCCGCGGACATCGCCTGAAACTGATAACGCGAGAACCGGTGAATAACAACCGGCACTTTGAAGGCAAGCTGGAAAGTTTTGAGAACGGGAAGTTGTTACTCGACCTGAGCGTGGCGCGGCGGAAGATGCGTCCGAAGGAAGGCGAAGCGCCGAAGGTTGAGATTGAATTGAGGAACGTAGAGAAGGCGAATCTGGTACCGGAAATTTAGGTCACAGGTGTCAGGTCTCAGGTCACAGGAAAATCCAAAGTTCCTGAGACCTAACACCTGTGACCTGCAGTTCGGGAATTCTTATGGCGAGTGAGCTCTACAACATCATCGACGCGGTCAGCAAGGAAAAAGGGATTGATCCGCAGATTGTGGTCAGCGCGGTAGAAGACGCGATTGTGGTCGCGACGCGCAAGTACTACAAGACGCAGGAAAACCTCCGCGCGGTGCTCGACAAAGAGAGCGGCAAGATCAACGCATACGCGGTGAAGGCCATTGTCGAGAGTCCAGAGCAGGTCGAGGACCCGAATCTCCAGGTAACGGTGGAGCAGGCGCGCAAGCTGGACCCGAATGCGGAGGCTGGCGGAGAACTGCTGATCCCGAAGGCGACGGAAGGAATCCTGGGCCGTATTGCGGCGCAACTCGCGAAGCAGGTCATTTTCCAGAAGGTGCGCGAGGCCGAACGCGACACCGTTTACAACGAGTATATCGGGCACGTGGGCGAGATCGTGAACGCCACCGTGAAGCGGATCGAAGGGCCGGATGTGATTTTCGACATCGGCAAAGCGGAAGCGCGCATGGGCCGCAAGGAGCAGTCGCGCCTGGAATCGTTCGCAGTCGGCGAGCGAGTGCGGGTGGTGATCGTGCGCGTCGAGAAGGCCGCGAAGGGGCCGGGCGTGGTGGTATCGCGCGCGGCGCCGGAGCTGGTGCAGCACCTGTTCCAGACCGAAGTACCGGAAATTTATGACGGCACGGTGGTGATCCGGGCGACGGCGCGCGAAGCGGGGGAGCGTACGAAAATCGCCGTCATGTCGAAAGACAAGGACGTGGATGCGGTAGGCGCGTGCGTCGGTATGAAGGGGATGCGCGTGCAGTCGATCATCCGCGAGTTGCGCGGAGAGAAGATCGACATCATCGAGTACCACGAAGACGCGGTCACGTTCGCCGAAAAGGCGCTCCAGCCGGCGAAAGTGAGCAAGGTGACGGTGGTGGATACGGCGGACAAGCATCTGGAAGTGGTGGTCGACGATACCCAGCTCTCGCTGGCGATCGGGAAGAAGGGGCAGAACGTCCGGCTGGCGGCCAAGCTGCTGGGATGGAAGATCGACATCAAGAGCGAGGAAGAGAAGCGGCAGGAAGTGGAGCAGCAGATGTCGGCGCTGGTCACACAGACTGCGACTCCGCTCGAGAATGTTCCAGGGCTGGGCGAGGGTCTGGTCGAGAAGCTCAAGGCGGCGGGTGTGGGGACGGTCGAGTCGCTGGCGGATATGACGCCCGAGCAGCTTGAGGCGATCGAGGGCATTGGCCCCAAAACGGTGGAAAAAATCAGCATTGCGGTCAATAATTACTTCGCCAGCCTGGAAGGCGGGGAACCGGTGGCCGCCTCGGAAGCCGAAGGCACGGAAGAGGCTGCGGTCGAGGAAGCGCCGGCGGAAGCCTCTGTGGAGACGTCGGAGTTGGCTGCCGAAGCGGAGCCTGCCGAAATAGCGCAAGCTGAGGGAACCGCCGAGCCGGCGGCGGAAGAAGCCGCGGAAGACAAGCAAAGCTAACCGCAGGGAATGGCGATTCCGGACGAGCGTCCGGAACGAGCGTTTGAAGTTCGCGAGACTGGTGGCTTGGATCGTGCCACGCCTCACGGGTTCTTGAGAAGAAGTGGCTCCCGGCATGCCTGCAGCGATGCCAGATACGAAACCAGGAAATGCAGACTGAGTCCGTGAGGTTAGATATGCGAACTTAGCGGGACAGACAAAGGAAACGAGAGAGCGGATGAGCAAGGTTCGAATCAACGATCTGGCCCGGGAACTGGAAGTCAAGAGCAAGGCGATTCTTGACGTCCTGCCCGTGGTGGGCGTTACCGAGAAGAAGACGCACTCCAGTTCACTGGAAGAGCACGAAGCGGAGCTAGTCCGCAAGCATCTCCGCGCCCGCTCCGATGCCTCCTCAGGGCCGTCGAAGTCTTCTCGCGCCGCCCACGGCGAAGACGAAATCAAGACCAAGATCGACCTGTCGCACATCTCCCGCCCGGGCGATGTTTTGCGCGCGATCACCCAGCAAAAAGAAGCGGCCGAACACCCGCCAGCACGGCCCGTGATCAAGCCACCGGTTCCCTCGCCGCCTGCGATTGAGGCGAAGGCGGAAGCTCCCGCGGCCCCAGTTGCACCGGTCAAGCCAGCGCCGCCGAAGCCAGTGGTTGAGCCACCGGCTCCAAGACTCGTTACACCCGCGTCGGTCGCCGCACAACGGCCACCGGCGGTGGTTGTGATTCCGCCGAAAGCACCGGTCGCACCGCCACCCGCTCCGGCGCCACCCGTTGCCAGCGCAGCTCCGCCGGCGGTTGCCGTCCCGCCACGGGCTGCAACTCCGGCACCGCCTGCGGTAATTCCGCCCGCTGCGCCGCCGCCCGATCAGAGCGCGCAGATGCAGGCAGCGGCGCCCGCGAAGCCAGCGGCTCCGGTTGTGCCGCCGCCGCGGGTCATCATGCCGCAGACCGGCCCGCGCCCGGTCTACAAGGCGCCGGTTCCGGCACCGGGAGCTCCTGCCCGTCCAGTTCCGGGACGGCCCGTGCCCGGGCAGCCAATTTTTCAGCGGACGCGTCCGCAGGCATCGGCGCCGGGCGCACGTCCGCCGCTGCGGCCGGGTGAGCGGCGTCCGATGCACCCGACGCGGCAAGCGCCGGCGGGAGCGCGTCCGCTGGGCGTAGGTCCGGGAGGACCTTTGGCGCCGCCGGGACCGACGCGTCCGGGGAGCCGTCCAGGCGGTCCGGCCCGACGTCCGGGACAGCGTTATGTCCCTCGTGGTGTGAAGGAAGGCCCGATGAAGGGCTATACTCCGCCGCCGCGGGTCACGATTTCGAATGAGCCGCTGCCGATCACGCGGAACATCACCATCACCGAAGGCATTTCGGTCAAGGACCTGGCCGAGAAGCTCGGCATTCGCGCTAAGGATCTGATCGCCCGCCTGTTGGTTCGAGGTGTGTTCGCGACCATCAATCAGACGCTCGACGCGGAGCTCGCTACCGAAATGGCACGCTTCTTTGGCGCGGAGACCGAAGTCATTACTTTCGAAGAGCAGGCCGCGAAGGAGATTACGGAAGCCACCGAGAGCAGCGAAGAGGGCGCGGAGGCAGGCACGCGGCCGCCGGTGGTCACGATCATGGGCCACGTCGATCACGGTAAAACGACGCTGCTGGACTCCATCCGCTCAACCGATGTCGCCGGGGGCGAGGCGGGTGGAATCACGCAACACATCGGGGCGTACAAGGTTCGCATTTCTGATACTGAATCTCCGGCGTACGGACGCGAGATCGTGTTCCTCGATACGCCAGGCCACGAAGCGTTCACCCGCATGCGTGCTCGCGGCGCGAAGGCGACCGACATCGTTGTGCTGGTGGTGGCGGCCGATGATGGCGTGATGCCGCAGACGGTGGAAGCCATCGATCACGCGCATGCTGCGGAAGTGCCGATCATCGTGGCGGTAAACAAGATCGACAAGCCCGAAGCCATGGCGGACCGAGTCAAGAAGCAGCTGGCCGATCGCGGTTTGATGCCGGAAGATTGGGGCGGTACGACGGTCTTCGTCGATGTTTCGGCGAAGAAGAAAACCAATCTCAACCTGCTGATGGAAATGATCTGCCTGACGGCCGACCTGCAGGAACTGAAGGCCGTGCCGACGCGCGCGGCCAGCGGCGTGGTGCTGGAAGCGAAGCTCGATCGCGGGCGCGGCCCGGTCGGCACGATCCTGGTGCAGAACGGCACACTGCATACGAGCGACAACTTTGTGGTGGGCAATGTGTACGGCAAAGTTCGCGCCATGTTCGACGATCGCGGAAAGCAGCTGCAGGAAGCGCCGCCCTCGACCCCCGTGGAAATTATCGGACTTGAGGGCCTGCCGCAAGCGGGCGATCAGTTCGTGGTGGTGACGGACCGCGAGAAGGCGCGTGACATTTCGGAATACCGCGAGCAGAAAGCGCGGGAAGCGGCGCTGGCCAAGAGTTCCCGCGTATCGCTGGAAGGCCTGGCGGAGCAGTTGAAGACCGCCGGGATCAAGGAATTGAACGTCATTCTGAAAGCCGACGTGCAGGGCTCGGTCGAAGTGCTGGGCGACCTGCTGACCAAGCTTTCGAATGACAAGGTGCGGCTGAAGTTGCTGCGTTCGGGAATCGGCGCGATTACCGAGACTGATGTGCTGCTGGCCTCAGCGTCGAATGCCATCATCATCGGCTTCAACGTGCGACCGGAGCGCAAGGCGCAGGAACTGGCCGAGCAAGACAAAGTCGACATCCGCCTGCACTCGATCATTTACGAACTGCAGGACGAGATCAAGCGCGCCATGAGCGGCTTGCTCGAACCGACGATCAAGGAAACCTACCAGGGACGCGCCGAGGTGCTCGAAACCTTCCGCATTCCGAAGGTGGGGACGGTGGCCGGATGCCGCGTCACCGATGGCCACATCAAGCGCGATGCCGAGGTGCGGCTGCTGCGCGACAACGTGGTCGTGTTCAAAGGCAAGATCGGTTCGCTACGGCGCTTCAAGGACGATGCCTCGGACGTGCGCAACGGGATGGAGTGTGGTATCTCGATCGCGAACTATGGCGACGTCAAGATCGGCGACGTGATTGAGGCGTTTGTCACCGAGAAGATCGCGGCGGAAGTGATCGCGTAAACGCGCCTTCGTGAAACAAGATCCCACTCATCGCAAAGAGCGCGATGAGTGGGGCACCCTGCATTCTACCCTTTCAAGACTCCCTTACTGACTAGCCTGCTGCGAGAAGGCTCCTCCAATATCGGCATCTTCCTGCACCATAAATCCAGTGCCGGGGGAACTCAGGTAGAAGACCAGGCTGTTGGTTACACCATTGACGGTCACGGCGACGCGGCCGTTCGAACTGACTTGAGCCGTGCCATTGGTTCCGATTGCCGTCGCACTGCCGCCGAGGTTCACGTCAAACGAGTTTGCCGCCTGCTTCCAGTTAAAGCCGCCGCTGGTGGGAGCGAACGCTCCTACGCGGTCCTTGTAGGCGATGTCGAAGCCATCCATGACGAAAGCTGCCTGGTCGCTCAGCGCGCTGAAGGGTGCGCCTTGCTGCAGGGAGAACGTGCCGTCCTCGACTGCCGCTGCGCTGTCGGCAAGGAAGTAGGCGCGGGTTCCGTTCACCATCCAGAAAATCTGCGGGCTGATTGTGCCGCCGGTCAAAGTCAGATTGATTTGTCCGCGGCCATCTGTGGCTAGGGTGTAGCCTCCGCCCGAGACGGGAAGATCCGAGTTCAGGGTCACATCCTGCACATAGTCCACGTTGCCAGCCGTGATATTGCCGTTGCCGTCGGTCGTGAAAACACCGGCGGAGTGGATGGCAACCGTGTTACTCGTCGTGTCACCGGAGCTGCCGAATACGTATGAGGTACCGTTTGCGAGAGTGGCGACAGAGAAGGGACCACCGGTTTGCGCTTCGGCTTGGCCGATTTCAAGCGATCCGGAACTGGAGTTCGACATGAAATGGAACTTGCTGGAATTCACGACGTAGTAATTGAACGAACTACCGTCGTTCAGTGTAAAGGTGCCGATGCCGTTCGTCGTGTCAGGGGCGCTCATGGCGACGGTGGTGGCGATCGCCTGGCTCGAGGACAGAAGTCCCAGAGTGAGAAGATCTTCGGTGCCGTTGACGGCGCCGCTGGTGATGGTGATTCCCCCCACGCGGGAACTCGAACTGCCTTGAAGACGAAGGTGCCCGAGGGAGCGGCGCTGAACGCAGCCGTATCCTGCTTCTCGCCGAAGCCGGATGCGGTGGCGAAGAAGTCCTGCTCAATCACATAGAAGTGATTGTCGTCGATCATGGTGATCGCATAAATGCTTTGAGTGCTGTAGTTGAATATTAGCGTTCCCGTCCCGTCGCGGTTGATGTGGTACGTGCCAGTCGTGTGGTCCCGGAACGGTCCGCCTACCTGATCGAAGTCATCGACGGTGATGTTCAAATTTTCACTTCCGTCGGCAGTGAAGATGATGGTCTCGGAAAACGGGTCGCAGCAAGCGCCCGCCTGGTTGACTCCGATGCCGGTCTGAGCGATCACATATTGGCCCTGCAGGCTGGCATTCGAGTAGCCGCCGGGCAGCGGTGGAATCGGCCCGCCGCCGCTGGTGCCGCAGCCAAGTGCTG
>JAIQFZ010000096.1 GCA_020073015.1 Terriglobia bacterium
ATGACTTTGGTCTCGAACTTATCGCCTAGAATTTTACGGATTTTATTGAGTCCGGTTTCAACTTCCTTGCGGATGGCGGGGGTGATTTCGTACTGCCTGCCGGTGAATTCCACGTTCATGGAGAGCGCCCTCCAAAAAAGTATTCGTAGAAATTGGGCACTGCTTTGGAACAAGTAGTCAGGAGTCAGCTTAGCGGCCTGGCTGACTCCTGACTACTATCACTTTTTCACTCTTCTCTGGTGCGTACTCGGAATCTTCATGTCTTCCCGATACTTCGCAACGGTACGGCGGGTAACCTGGATGCCCTGCGACTGCAGGATACGCGTGATCTGCTCGTCGGTCAGGGGCCGGGCCGGATCTTCTTCCTCAATCAGTTTCTTGACGCGGCGTTTCAGGATCAAGAGCGACGTGTTGCCGCCCTCGGGTCCCTGCACACTCTCCGAAAAGAAATAGCGCAACTCAAACACACCCTGCGGCGTGTGGGCATACTTGTTGGCGACGGCGCGGCTCACCGTCGAAGGATGCACGCCAATCTCTTCCGCGACTTCCTTGATCATCATCGGCTTCAGCTGGTCGATGCCGCGCTCGAGGAAGTCCTGCTGGCGCGCCACGATCGAGTAGCACACCTTCATGATGGTCTGCTTGCGCTGTTCGATGTTCTTGATGAGCTGGATGGCAGACTTGTAGCGCTCTTTGACATAGTTCCGGGTGTCGCGGTCATTGCCGTCGCGAGTGAGCAGGCGCCGGTAGGAGGGGTTCAAGCGCAGCTGCGGCAGGTCTTCGTCATTCATGATGACCAGCCATTCGTCGCCATGTTTCACGAAAGCAACATCGGGTTCGATCAGCCGGGCGGGAACTTTGTTGTACTGCAACCCCGGACGAGGATCCAGGGTACGCACGTATTCGAGCGCCGCCTGCACCGCCTCCACGGGACGCCCGATGGCCCGCGCGATTTCCTTGAACTGCTTGAGCGTGACCGCTCGCAGGTGCTGATCAACGACTGCAATGGCGTCCTTGACCACCTCTTCGGTCGCGCCATCGCCATTCCGGTGCTGCTGCAACTGCCCCAGGTGATAGCGCAACTGGTAGAGCAAGCATTCGCGCAAGTCCCGGCAGGCTACGCCGGGCGGATCAAACTGGCGAACCACTTCCAGCGCTTCGTGCAAATCCGCCAGATTGAAACTGACGGCGGGCACCGGAACCGACGTCCCCGGAGCCGGAGCCGATGGCGCGGCCATCTCCACTCGTGGTTCGGGCGCAGACTGGACGGCGGCGCCGTGAGTGGCCGAGACCGCGATGGTTGTCGCCTGGGCGGTTTCGGTCTCACTCCCTGCGAGCGACGACGCCAAATCCGAAGCTAGCTCCCCCGGAGTTTCGCCTTGCACTTCCAGTTCCGCCTCAACCACACTGGCTTCCTGCTCCACCGCGACCGCGTCGATTCCCAGAGCCTTCGCCTCACCGACGATCTTGGCCTGCGCTTCGGCGTCCACTTCCGGAGGCACAGCCGGCGCGATGCCCAGCAACTCTTGGTCGCTGGCAATCAGGTATCCCTCTTCGTTCAAATTGCCGATGATCGATTCCGCCGCCTCGTGCACGGGCGGCCGGACCGAAATCGCGCCTAACTGCCACAGCAGGTGGTCGGTCAGATTCCCTGGCTTGGAAAGGAAGTTTTCAAACGAAGGCTTTTCGATCTCTTCCATCTCTCCCGAGCTGCGGTAGCCCGGATCGAGATACTCCTGGAAAAACGAGCCAAAATCAATCTCTTCAAACGGATCTTTCTTCTCCACCGCGGCGATGGGATTCTCTTCCGTGCCCGAGGCCAGCGCGGCTTGGCGGTCGCGCTCTTCCTCCTGCCGGCCCACGTCATCCAGCAGCGGGATAGAGTCTTCCAGTTCCTCAAGCACCGGGTTCTCAACCATCTCGGCGGTGATCATGTCCTTGAGCTCGAGCTTGTTGAGCGCGAGCACCGAGACCATCTGCACCAGCCCCGGAGTCAGGATCTGCCGCTGCGATAGTTTGACGCTCAGTCTGGGTTGAAGAAGAACCATCTTTAACTCTTAAACGCACACCCGGAATACAGGAAAGTCAAAAGTCAGAAGTCAAATTGCAGAAGGAAAACCATAGAACCAAACGGTGTCAGAGGCTTTAACTTCTTCAATTTGACTTTTTACTTCTTAACTCTTCCAGCTTCTCACGCGAGCAACCAACTCGGTCCCGCACGAAAGTCCAATCCGTTTACGCCTTGGTAACCCGCTCTCACACCAGGGAAAAACTCTGTCCCAGATACACCCGCCGTACCTCCGGGTCGCTCCCCAACTGCTCCGGCGTTCCGGAGCGGAAGATGCGCCCTTCATTGATGATGTACGCCCGGTCCGTCACCGACAACGTCTCGCGGACATTGTGGTCGGTGATCAGGATCCCGATGCCGCTGGCGCGCAGGTCCGAAATGATCTTCTGCAGGTCCAGCACGGCAATCGGGTCGATGCCCGAAAACGGCTCGTCCAGCAGGATAAAGGTCGGGTTAATGCAGAGCGACCGCGCAATCTCAACCCGGCGCCGCTCGCCGCCCGACAGGGCATATCCGCGATTCTGCCGGATGTGCTCCAATCCCAACTGGTCGATCAGTTTCTCTGCCTTCTCCCGGCGTTCATGCCAGGAGATCGGCTGGGCTTCCAGCACGGCGAGGATATTCTCCTCAACCGTGAGTTTGCGAAACACCGAAGCTTCCTGCGGGAGGTAGCTGATGCCGTACTGGCGTGCCCGTAAGTACATGGGAACGCTAGTGATATCTTCGTCGCCGTACAGCACCCTACCAGTATCGGGAGGAATCAGACCAACAATCGCATAGAAGGTAGTGGTCTTTCCGGCGCCATTTGGGCCCAGCAGGCCAACCACCTCGCCCTGCTGAACTTGCAGGCTTGCTCCGTTTACCACGCGCCGGCCACGATAGGACTTGCCGATTTCGTCGGTCGCCAGCGTATGCATTTATCGTGCCACTTGCGTCCTAGTTACCGTCGGGGACGTCTCTTTTCCTTCCACGAGCACCCTATCATCGCGTTTATAGAAAGTCAACGAATCGCCGGTAATCTTGCCGCGTTCGGCATCAAAAATGCTAGGCGGTCCGCCGGTCAGGAGGAACTTCTCCTCGGCCGCGCTGTAAACCAAGCGGTCCCCAGTCGCGTGCCGGGTCGGCTGGGTGATGACAACCTTGTCCTGGGCGACGATGCGCTCCACCCGGCCGGGTGTACCGCGCTGGGGACTGCTTGGCGACGGATTGCGCGGCGCCAAAAACACGCTCATCTGCTGGGCAGTCATCGTCGCGTCGGCTCCCTTCACGGTCACGCCCCCATCCAGAAAGATCGTTCGCTCGGCATCCTTGTATGTGAGATGCGCCGAAGTGATCGTGACCGGAGTCGCTTTTCCGTTCTTGTCGAGTTGTACAAGCACCGTGGAAACCGGCTGGCTGGCTGAGCCCATGGCCGCCAGCGAGCGCTGCTCGCGGTCGAACTCCAGCGTGGGAGCCTGCACCACATCCGCGTTTTGCCAGAGAACGGCATGGCCGCTGTACACGGCGACGCCGGCCGAGCGGTGCGCAGTCATGCTGCGACTGGTTACGTGGATTGGGTCCGCTGAGGCAAGCATCCCGCCGTCCGGCTGCGCCTTCAGTTCGGAGTACGTGCTCTTCACGCTGCCCTCGGCGATGGCGTCCCCTGTCCCGCGATTCATGCGCATCATGTCGGCCGTCGTGGTCATGCCACTATCCACCACGCGCGGCGATCCGTTCAGCACCAGCATTTGATCGGCCGGGCTGTAGGTTGCGCGTTGCGCCCAGGCTTTGCGCGTGCCATCGATGTACGCCAGATCGCCCTGCTGCACGATCGACGCGATGCCACCCTCGGGACGAAACGTAACGTCCAGTGACTGGCTGGTCGAGACACGATCGGGCTGGCCCGGCTTGCTGCTGACAATTTTCGCGTCCGGCGCGCCCTGCAGGCTCGCAAGGCGATTGCGTTCGGTGAAGCTGGCCGTGAATTTGGCGGCGGTAACGACGGTTCGCTGGCTTACTCCGGGCTGCGTGATGACAATCTGCGGGGGACCACTGGTGACCGCGCGCTCGAGCCGATGACCGTCTTTCACGACGAAGTCCATCGCTGGCGCGGTCATCTCAACTTCCTGCGCGTCGGTAGCTGATGGAGAGACGGGCGCCCCCGACCGTCCACCCGCAGACGACGCTTCGATCTTCTTCTGCGCCAGCATTACACCGTCTTCCGCATGAACGGTCTGCAAGATCTGTTTCCCGGCGAAGCGCAGCGTGACGCGTCCAGCCGCGGCTTCCGCCGGCCGTTCTCCTTGGGAAGCCAGTTTCACGTTGCCGCTGAGGACGGCCATGGTCAGCAGATTCCGCGACCCGGTGAGAAACAATTCCCCCCGATCGGCGCGAGCGGTCGCACCCGAAGCACCATGGATTTCACTTTCCACGTCGCCTTCCGCCTCGATGTGATCCACCGTGTTGTCGGCGCGCAGAAACAACGTCGCACGGTCGGACCGCAAACGGCGCTCGTCATGGGCCATGCGCGGACGGTTCAACACGATCTGCCGTGGGTTCTTCGTGATTACCGCACGATCGGCATTCAGGCGCACCGACTGCGAACTGCTCACATCCATCACGATGTCAGAACGTAGCGTCATCGTGCCCGTTTTCGAAACATAGTCGATCCCGAGGGCCGAACCCGAAGCTTGCGGCGTCTGAAACTCTACCCGTCCGCTGGCTGACCCGTTGCCGGTCTTGCTGTTGAAGGTGAGGCCGCTGGCTTCCACGTGAATCGGGTTCTTCATCTCTTCCGGTGGCGCCTGATCCGGATGCTCCAGGCCCTGAGGATTCCCTTCCAGGTCAATTTTGACCGTGCCCTTCGCGGTCACATTGCCGGAAGCAGGATCGAATTCGAAGTCGTCGCCCACAATGCGATCGAAGCGGCTGGCATCTTTCCCATAGACGACGATTCTTACGTCGTGCAGTTCGGTGACGCCGCCCTTTTTGAATTTCACCGCTTTGGAGGCGTCCACCCGGAACAGCGTGCGGCCTTCTTCAGACCGGGAGATGGAGAAGCCTTGCGCGGTCTGCTGGATGTCGATGCCGATCTTCTGCGGAACCTCGTGCACGGCATTGCGAACCCGCCAGCGCGCGTACAGGTACATCCCGGCCACAATCGCGACCATCAGGATCGCGACCGCGGCTAACCAGCGCCGGAGCCGGGATACGGGAAGAGCCATGCTCTTAGTCTAGCGGAAGGAGAAGTGACGTAGGGACAGCCGCCCTCGGCTGTCCAGCGGGGCGAAACCCCGCAGCGCTTTCTGAGTGCAACGACGGAGAACACGAAAACCCATGGCGAGCTGGGCTCGCCTGGACAGCCGGGGCGGCTGTCCCTAGGCGGTCTCAGCCGATCCGCACCAGCGTTCCTGCCAGCATGTCATGTAATCCCTGCTTGCGCTCCGTGAACCCGACCATGATGAAACCGATGAACAGGATCATCGAGGAAAGCCATTTGGCAAAATGCCGGCCGGTGGCGCGCCCAAACGAGATGCGGTTGCCGCTAAGGTCAGTGACCTTCATCCCGAAAATCATTTTGCCGAGCGTCGCCTGGTATGGGGAACTCAGCATGAACGCTTCATACAACCAGGAGCCGAAGATAATTACGACAATCACGACCCCGCTGCCGAGCAGGTGCAGGCCCATCGCGCCGTGCGGAAAGCCGCCCAGCGTCCCAGCCAGCCCGCCCAGACCGAACATCAGGCCAATCGGCCATGCCAAAGTCCTCACGATGATCGCGTCGATGATGGCCGCGACCACGCGAATCCAGAAGCCTCCGTAGCGAAGCCCGATTGCCGATGGTGGCGGAGCGTAAGGAGCGGACCTGGCGGGCGCCGAAGCGGCGGCGGGAACCGAACTCGGAGCCGCAGCCGGAACGGGGCTCAGGGCAGTGCCACAGCGATTGCAGAACTGGGCCTGGGCGGAATTCGGCGCGCCGCACTTCGTGCAAAAGAAAGTTCCGTTCATGGGCGGCACTATAGAAGTTCTGGCGGAAACTGTAAAGCCCGTATTGACAACCCCAGCAGCTCAGAAACGTTCGTCCAGGACGATTTGCTGCACCATGGTTTCCAGTTCCGTCTGCGCTTGCTGGCGTTGCAATTTCAGATTAGCCGTCTCCTTGCGCAGCACCCCAAGACGATCTTCCTGGGCGTTGAGCTGGCCCGTATAGCGCTGAGTCAGCGTCTTTTCTTCCGCGCTCCCTTTGAGTGCCTTCATGTTCTCACGCAGTCGCCCCTGGTCATTCGTGATTTCGGTGATCTCCTGATTGCGCTCGTTCAGTTCCCGCTCCAAGGCGCTGATCTTTTCCTTTTGTGCCAGGATGCGCTCGAATGCCTGTTGCATGACAGGAGTCACCCGTTTCTGATCAGTCAGTACCGCCACGATGTTGCTATTGAGATTGGTGAGGACGTACTGGGCTTCCTCCGGTCGAAATTCGTCAATCGTAAGGGTCTCTGTCTTGCCTCCATCGACCTTCACCCGAAATCGATGAAACGAGGCCGAGGATTCTTCCGGCTTCGGTCCACCCGCAACCAGTTTCCAGTTCTCCTCAGCCGAATGCTCCAGAACTACGTCGCGCGCCGACGTGTCGGCATTGTGGATCGCGTATTTCGTGCTCTGGCGCTGTTCCCGGGTCAGAATCATCAAACCCTTGGCAATTGTGACGTGGGTATACGGATTCTGGTTCGACTCAACCTGAGACTTCACTTCGACGGCCGTATCAGCTGCGTAAGACAACAAGCGCCGCTCGCTGGGATGAATTACCGCAAAGACTCCCTCTCCCGCGAAGCTGCCGCTGTCAATGATGTTAAACGTGCCCGAATCCAGCGTCTGGCTGCTGGTGTTCTTCAGCCACACCGCGCGCAGGGCGCCCGATTCCTCATTCCACAAGGTCACCTTGTCCGCCTCCACCGGCGCGTTCAAGATTGGGACCAGTGCCGACTGGTTCTTTCCGAGCGTAATTCGCTGCGTAAGGTCATACTGAAAAAAGTCACCGACCTCTTTGCCTACCGCTTCTGAACTCTGTCTCGCCAGAGCGGCGTTCAGCATGCTCGGAGAACTCCCCACGCTTTCGGCGGACACTTCCACTGTTTCCGATGTTGTTCCGAGACTGAGATTGGCATTGGCTTCGTTGCCGTAGTTGGCACTGACGTAGGTGTTTATTCGTTGACTCTTAAACCCTGAGTAGTTGAATTCCACTTTGGCCATGCCGACGGGAACACCGCTGAACTTATAGCGTCCGTTCGAATCGGCATTGGTGGTTTGGGAAAATCCGGCATCGTTGCTCACGGTAACCTGGGCTCCAGGCACGACCGCTCCGGTTGGATCACGCACGATGCCTGTAAGGTAGCCGCCCCCTCCCACTCGAAAGACGCCTCCGTTCATGCCCCCGCCTACGCCGCCGACAACCCCGGATGCGGTTGGAGGCAGAGGCGGAGCGGGAACGTTCTCTTCCTCGAGCGTCGCCTCGTGCGATTGCGGGGTAAGCTGCACCGACTCCGGCAGCGGGATCACCGGCCGCCGTGTGTAGAAGGGTTGCGAGATCTCTTGAATAAAGGACTGTGGCGCGCCAGCCACCAATGTCAGGTGCACATCCTTCCAGTCCTCGCCAATCGTGTTGTCTATGATGGCCCAACCCTGCAACCGCGGCTTCGAGCTGGGCTTCTCCGGCAAGATAATTCGGTAGGTGCTCTTCCAGACCGGAACCTCGCTGATGTAACTGACGAAAACATCCCGTTCCCCGCTGCCGGCGGCGGCGATGCTCATGCGCCGCAGGTCGCGCGCACGCGAAGAGCCGACGAGATTGAGATAGCGGCCAACCTCTTCGTTGAGATCTCGTTCTGCCAGCCGCACGGAAGTCCCCGGCCCCAGTTCGAAATTCCGCATTTCGCCACCGTCGGTAACGATCGAAAATTCAGTGCTTTCGATCACGTCACCCTTGGCGGTCTGCTTCTTGATCTTATCGACGCTGAGCAATCGTCCCGCAGCCGTTACCGATCCGGCATGGACTTCGACACGTGCCCCCCGCAGGGCGATCAGAAAATCGTCACGCGTGACTTGCTCCCCGAAAGGCAGACGGAGCCCTTTCAGGCGCTCTCCCAATGGCGCAATCGAGTTGTAGCGCACCGCCGAAATGTGCCCCTCCCCCAGGTCCACCAAGGTCAAAGACTTGAGCACGTCATTGAGCTGCGCGGTCGTAAAGTCAATGCTCAGCTCCTGCGTGCCGTTGATTCGAGCCGTGTGCTCAAAGTACCCAACGCCGTTCTTGTAGAGGGTGACGCGCCTTACCGGCAGGCGGGCGGCTGAGTCCGGCGTTTTCTCCGCGCCTTTGAGAACGACCGGTACAGCCTTGGCATTCGCGGGCTTCTTCTGAGCGAAACTGGGAAGTACGAGCAGAACCACGAAGAGAAAGACTCGTATGCCTCGGAACATAGACACGCCTTTCGTCGGGGACAGGAAAGGGAGTATAACACTGGAGTTACTCGCCATTCAGCGACATCGCCAATCAACTGCTGCGCCTCACATCGCGCAGCGTCAACTCCAACCCGCCGAACTCGGGGTGATCGTTCATGCCGAGGGTGTAAGCGATGTCGAGGCGGTCTCCTGCCAGCAGTTGTAACTGATCACAGGATTCTTTCAGCCCCCAGCCCATGGCTTTGAAGGTGATGTTACTGCGCCACGAAGAATTGGCGGTGGAGCCGGGCTCCTCCGCGGCCTCGATCGCGATCCCTTCCTCAGTTCGCCGCTTCGGAATTGCCGCCGAGTCGGGATGACAACGCGGCGTGAGTAGCGCCGGCGCCCCGCCGGCCCCCTGCCGGCCAGGAGCCGGCGCCACCCGCAGCCGGACATGCTTGTCCTTCACCGCCTGCGGAGGCGTCATCAAACGTACGGATCTCGCTGTAAAGACGGGCTCGGGATTGTCCATCCCAAATGGCTCGAGAAGACTCAGAGCCCGGTGCAACTCAGGCGTGACCTTATCCAGCGGCAACTCCCGGTCAAACTCGAGTTGCGGTTCCAGATCAGCGAGCGTGAGCCGGGCGCGTGCGTACGTGTCGAGATGCTCGCGTAATTTCTGCACATTGCCGCTGGGCAGGGTGAAGCCAACCGCGTGCGCGTGTCCGCCGTAGCGGGAAAACAGCTCAGGGCACGATTCGAGCGCATTGAGCAGGTGAAATGCCGGGAGCGATCGCCCGGAGCCATGCGACTCCTCTCCTTCGCGGGAGATAACCAGCGTGGGGCGCCCATAACGTTCGACCACGCGCGTCGCCGTAATCCCGATGACGCCGCGGTGCCAGCCATCGCCATCCACTACGACACAATATGCTTCGCGGAGTGCAGGCTCTTCCTCGAGCCGCCGCTCGATGTTTTCCATGATGCGGCGCTCTTCGTCCTGGCGTTCGGCGTTGAGCTGATCCAATCGCCCAGCGATGTCGCGGGCGCGATCCATGTCCTTCACGCTGAACAGGTCGACAACATCGCGGGCGACATCCATGCGTCCGGCGGCGTTCAGGCGCGGCGCGATGCGGAAAGCCACTTCGGTGGCCGTAAGGGCCCGTCCATCGCCGAGCTTGGCAACTTCGAGCAGCGCCTTCAACCCGGCGTTGACGGGGCGGCGCAGGCCTTCGAGTCCAAGTTTTGCGAACACACGATTCTCGCCCAACAGCGGGACGGCGTCGGCGATGGTTGCGATGGCCACCACTTTCATGAACGACATGAGCAGGCGCGACTGGTCTTTCGCGTCAAGCCGGCGTTGCATCAATCCCTGCGCCAGTTTGAATGCCACCCCCGCTCCGCATAGATATTTACAGGGATAGTCGCAGCCCTCCTGATTGGGATTGACGACGGCGAGCGCCTGCGGCACGCCGTCGTGGCCGGGCAGGTGATGGTCGGTGACAATGAGATCAACGCCGGTGCGGCGGGCGGTGTCGGCGGCGGCAAACGCGCGAATGCCGGTATCGACGCTGATGATCAGCCGCACGCCCTCGGCGGCGGCGCGTTCAATCACCTCATCCCGCATGCCATAGCCTTCGCGGATACGATGCGGTACGTGAAAATCGGCCGTGCCGCCCGAGAGTTCGATGGCCGTCTTGAGGATGACGATCGCGCTGGTGCCATCGACGTCGTAGTCGCCGTAGATCAGAACTTTCTCTTTGCGCTCGACCGCGGCTTCCAGCCGATCCAGTGCGGACTTCATCCCACTCATCTGGAGCGGATCGTGAAGATGGGAAAGTTGGGGCGAAAGAAATCGTGCCGCTGGCTCTGGTTCTTCGATGCCGCGGCGGACGAGCAGATCAGCCAGAACCGGCAGCGTGGCGGGCGCAACCTTCAGATTCAGATCGCCGAGTTCGACCGCGAGCATCCTCGCCTTCGGAGCATTCGCCGGCTTCGAAATCCATCGCATGGGCGCCTTTCCGGAAGAAACCAGATTACCAGCTGTGGAGATGTGAATTCCTCATCGTCATCCCGAGGAGCGCGAGCGGGGGATCAGCAGTCTACGAGCCAAGCCCCTCTCCCATTACTTCCGCTACATTACCAAAAGTAACCAGCCCGGCGTCATTCATGAAGCCTACGGAGATTGCCGATGTAAGTAATTCGGGAGAAACCTGGAGTCTTTTCCCTCAATGTGCTGCAAGCGCTTGGCGGCATCCGAGCACAAGACCTCCAGGGTCGCGAGCATGCCATGACTCTGGCACTGGGCACATCCAAAGCGGCGGAGCCGACGGAACTACGGTGGAATCCGGACAGTCTTCCGCCCTTTCCGCCGATCGCGCTGGCAGCGCTGAACCTGATGTCGGGGACCGACACGTCCTTGCTTCAGCTCTGCAATCTGATCCGCTCCGATCCCGCATTTTCGACTGCGGTTCTCAGGATCGCCAATTCTCCTCTGGTTGCCTTTTCCAAGAACGTTACGAGCGTGCTCCAGGCATCGATGCTGCTTGGCTTTCGGCGCTTGAAGAGTGTGGTCATCACGGTGGGTCTGAAGGCGTATCTCCAGGACTCGTTCACCCCGCTCCTGCAGTCCTGCTGGCGTCATAGCGTCGCCTGCGCAATGATTGCCGAGCGGAGCGCAAAGTGGAGTTCCTTCGACAAGGATTTCGCCTACACCGCGGGCATTCTGCATGACCTCGGCCGGGTCGCTCTGGCCACGGTCATGCCCCAGTCCTACGCTCGTGTAATCGAGCGCGGAGCCGACCAATCCCAGGATCTTCTCCAGAGTGAACGGCAGTTGTGCGGAATCGATCACTGCCAGGCAGGACGTGCGCTGGCGACATCCTGGAATCTTCCCGAGGCTTTCATCGAGATCACCTCCTGTCACCACGACCCGACCGCGCCCGCGCTGGGCGCGGCTTCCGTGCTACGGCCGAGTTGCATGCTGGCGGATGCGCTCGGCTTCGCGGTAGTCCGCTGCCGGGTCCCTCACAGCTACCCGGAGATTCGCGCGGAGTTTTCCGAACCCGCACGCAGCCGCTTCCCCGCCGACGCCCAAGAACTCGTCTCCGAGATCGAAAACGAGATCAAAGTGATTGAGTCGGTGTAGGAGAGACGCGCACGCGCACCGGTGCTCACTTCACTTCTGTGATCGGAGCAGTGCCTTCGGCCGGGATCTACCGCTCTTCATCCTGATCCGGTTCGTCGATCATGAAGCCGCCGACCTCGTCGGCGAGCTCACGCAGACGCTGGTAGTGGTCGTACCACTCGGCGCCGGCTTCATAGACAAAGACGCATCCCTGGTAGGCCCATCCCAACTGCACGAAGCCGGTCTTGCCGATGTAGGTTTTCAGCCAGCGGGCTTCTTCTAGATCTTCTTCGGCGGTATACTCGCCGTCGGTCAGGCGCTGGGTCAGGCGGTCGAGTTCTTCGCGGTCGAGCGCCCAGGAATGCATGGTCAGAAACGGGGCACCGGAGGATTTGGCGAGTTCCACGAAATCCTTCCAGCCATCGGGATTCGGGCCCGACTCCCACAGAATGCTGGGGATCTCCTCGGCCTCGACGAAGCCGAAGAACCGGCGCATCCCCTGGCCCTCAATGAAGGCAATCATGTCGTCTTTCATGGCCGTCAGGTCGTCGGGATAAGGAGACATAGGGTCGGAGATATTGTACGGCTTGGGCAGAGGGGATGGCCACTGGAAGCAGCTCTCAGCTGTCAGCTCTCAGTTTTCAGTGAGAGCCAATTGCGGTTTGACTGAAAGCTGAGAGCTGACAGCTGAGAGCTGTTCTTCCAGTTATGTTAAAATTTCCTTTCAGCACAACGTCCTTTCATCATGCTCTTTTCCAAAGAATATGTGGGCTATCTGGCCCGCGAAGTTTCCAAAAAACTGGTGGCCAGCGGTCTGATTGAGACCAAGGCGATGCCTGCGCTTTCCGAGAAAGTGCATTCCGCGATGCTCGATGAGCTGTCGCTCGAAGACCGCATCAACGATGAAGTGCGTGTGATTCTCGAGGCCTACTCCGAAGAAATGCAGAAGAGCGGCGCCAACTACCAGGAAATGTTCCGCAAAGTGAAGACCGAGCTGGTGAAGAAATACAAGGCTGTTCTATGAGGGCGACCGAAGCGTGCGACTGAGCCGCGACAAAGTCAACAAACTGGCCCACGTGATCACCGACGCGGTGGCCGACATGGATCAGGTGGACTTCATCGAAGACCGGAACACCATCCGGCTGGAAGTCCGCAAGATTCTCGAAGAACTGCTCATGCAGGAAGCGCGCATCGATCAGGCCGCGCGGCAGAAGATCGAAAGCCAGAAACGTACCATCCTCGAAGGCTCGCAGGAGTGGGACATTCTCTACCGCAAGTACTACAACGAGGAAGTGAAGAAGCTCGGACTATAAGGCAGTCTGGTAGAGACGAGGCTTGCCTCGTCTCAGAGACTCGTCTCAGGCGCCCAAGACGCGGCAAGCCGCGTCTCTACTTTCCAACCTCCAGTTCCGGCATCTTCAGCACAGCGTCCTGGTCCTTCTCTTTCCGCGTAATTCCAACTGCATTTAGTTCCCGCGCAACTGGTTGCACGTCCTGCAGAATGCGCGCCAGGGTTTGGGCTACGGCTTCCTTGTCGCTGTTGTCGGCGCCACGGCGCTGCACCAGGGCTTCGAAAAGAGTCTTGGGCCGGGGATAGACAACGACCTTCACTTCGTCGCTCTCCG
The DNA here is from genome assembly GCA_020073015.1 of Terriglobia bacterium. Taxonomy (GTDB): domain Bacteria; phylum Acidobacteriota; class Terriglobia; order Terriglobales; family Acidobacteriaceae; genus Acidiflorens. The sequence goes on from JAIQFZ010000096.1 coordinate 13,229, forward strand.
GAATGCCGGCTGCTTTTTTTGCCAGCTTCAACGCGGTGTCGTAGCCGCCGAGTTCATCCACCAGTCCTAGATTCTTCGCGTCCTGCCCAGACCAGATGCGGCCCTTGGCAATTTCCAGCACTTTTTCTTTGGGAAGCTTGCGGCCGTCGGCGACTTTGCCGGTGAAGTCGACATACACGCGGTCCAGCCAGGCCTGGAATCGCGCCCACTCGGCAGGCGTGTAGTCGTGGGTGCCGGTAAACATGGTGGCGCTTGCGCCCTGGTGGACTTCGTCCCAGGAGAGGCCGACTTTGTCCCACAGGCCAGAGGTCAGCATCTTGCCGCCGAGCACACCGATGGAGGCGGTGATGGTGCCAGGCTGCGCGACAATTTTGTCGGCCGCCATCGCCACGAAGTACCCGCCGGAGCCAGCCAGATCGCCCATCGAAACGATGACCGGCTTGCCCGCCTGGCGCGCTTTGACGACTTCGCGCCAGATGGTGTCGGACGCTACGTAAGATCCGCCCGGACTATCCACGCGGAACAGGATCGCCTTCACATCTTTGTCCGCCACCGCCGCGCGGATCGCGCTTGCCACCGTGTCCGAGCCCATGTTCTGGCTGCCTTGCACGGGATCGTAATCGCTCTTGCCGCGGGTCACGCTGCCTACGCCGAACACCAACGCGACTGTCTTGCCGCGCTCATGCGGCCGTCCGGCGCGGTCGAGATACTTTTCCAGATAGAGCAGTTCGGCGCCGTCACCCGCTTTACTCTTCACCTTGCTGTACACCTCGTCGCGATAGGCAACTCCGTCCACCAGCTTGGCGGTCACGGCTTCTTTCCCGAGGTAAGGTCCGGCATCGACCAGCGCCTGGAATTTGTCAGGGGCGATTTGGCGCGCCTGGCAGATGCCGTCCTTCATCTGGCTGAACCAGGAGTTCAGGATGGCGGTCATCGCTTCCTTGTGCGCTGGGGTGTACTTGGTCTCAGTGAAGAAGTTGAACGCGTTCTTGTACTCGTAGCGCTGACCGCCGTGAAAAGTCACGCCCAGCTTGGAAAGCGTCCCCTTGATGAACGGCGACTCCAGGATGATGCCGGTGAGGCCAACGTCACCCGAGGGCTGCAAGTAGATCTGGTCAAACGCAGTGGCCAGATAATACGAGCCATTGCCAGGACCGAACTCGCCGAAGGTTTCGGCATACGCGACCGCAAATTTCTTGTGCGCGCGAAATCTTTGCACGGCGTCGCGGATCTCCTGCACCTGCGCCATGCCCATGGGTGCCGCGCCGATCTTGGCCACCATGCCGACGACGCGGTCGTCATTGGCTCCGCGATCGATGGCGTCCACCACGTCGCGCAGTGTGAACCGCTCCTTCAGCATGAGCTTCGCGGTCGGGGTGTCAGGAGCATTTTCCAG
>JAIQFZ010000097.1 GCA_020073015.1 Terriglobia bacterium
CGCCTTATCCAACTGCCCCTCATGCAGGTAGAGCTCGGCGAGGGCGGCGAGGGCGCTGATATTAGCTGGCGCGACGTTCAGAATTGTCTGGAACTCGGCCTCTGCTTTATCGTTCTGCTCTGCGATGACGTAGGCGCGGGCAAGCCCAAGTCGCGCAGAGATGTCTTTCGGGTGAGCTTGAAGGTAATCCGAAAGAATTGCGATCGCCTTTGTCGAATCTCCCCGCGCCAGGACAGACTGCGCTTCCGCGAGTTGACTGGGGGCTTGGAGCGATTGTGCACGCGAGGGCGGATTCCGCTGTCCGTCAACTGTGACCGTCAAGCCAGCGAGCAGGAGAGGAACCGGAACCAGCAACCGTCGCCACACATTTCCCCCTGCTGTTACCGTAACTATGTCTCCTACGTCCGCAACATGCTGATTGAGAGCCTCGCCGATGTGAGACAAATGGCGACTGGTTGGCTGTGTCCTACCAACTGCCGGGAACCTCGTCGTGCTTCAACCAGTTCTCGACAAGTCTCACAATTCCGTCCTCACTCATCTGTACGATCTTTTTTCCTTTCTCCGCAGAGGCCTCGCTGACATTTCCCGAATAGCCCGGCCAGCCCGCTGCCACCGACTTCTGCAGGAAATATGGTGACCCGCCAGAAAGGTCCGGTGGCTCCGGCAAATCCTTCGCCCGATCTAGATGTATCAGATCCGGACGAAATGCAGCCACCGCCGAGGTTTCCAGCGGGCCACCATGGCCGTGCCCCCCATTGGCCTGGTGAAACATACCCAGCCCCTTCATCATTTCGCCGGGCAAGAATTCCCACCAGCTCACAAAGAGTAGAGCCGCATCTTGGGTCTCATCTGCAACCTGGGCAATTGCTCCACGTCCCGGTCCGATGTTGCCGTCATGTCCGTTGAGGATGAAAATTTTGCGAAATCCGAGACGCACAACGTTGCGCAGCACATCCGCAAAGTACATGGTCATGACTTCCGGCCGAATTGACATGGTCCCGCGAAAGTGTGCCGTGTGGGCCGGACATTGCGTAAATCGGATCGTGGGAAACAGCAGCCCACCCGTCCGGGCCGCGACTCGCTCCGCGATACCCGAAATGATGATGGAATCCGATCCCAGGGGATTGTGAGGACCATGAAATTCGAGACTGCCGAGAGGTAGCAGCGCAAGACGGCAACTTGACACGACGTCCGCCACCTCAAAACCGGCCGCTTCCTCGAATCGTTTCGGTGTCGCAGCACGATCATCGCTGAGTGCAGCGCTCTGGGCCAGGCCGGCCATTCCGGGAAGTGCCAGTCCCGCGAATAACAATTCCCTCCGGTTCATCTGCGCCATTATGCCCCCTTCTGCCAATTTCGCCCTGCAGCTTAGCGTAAGCCTCCTCTGCCTGTCCACGCCCGCGTCATGTGGCCTGCCAGATGCCGAAACGTTTCAGGATTGTTCCACGATTCTCGCCTTGCTCCTGCGCCGATGACGCTGCTATAGTGTGCGCTCGTCTTTCGAATCCACTCCCTTCTCAGGACGCTGAACTTGGCCGAATCGTCTGCATCGGATCTCCCGCCCGAGATTGCGGGACCGTCCCAAAAGCTCGTTCGCGGCATGGGCCTGGTTGAGTCCACGGCCGTCAACATGCTCGAGATGATTGGCATCGGCCCTTTCATCACCATCGGCGTGATCCTTTCCGCGATGGGCGGCCCTCAGGCTGTGCTTGGCTGGGGTCTAGGCGCATTGGTTTCCATCTGTGATGGCATGGTTTATGCGGAACTGGGCGCGGCCATGCCGGGCGCTGGAGGATCGTACATCTACTTCCGCGAAGCCTTCAATCCACGCAGTTGGGGCATCCTGTTCTCCTTCCTCTTCCTCTGGGAGACAATCTTCGTGGCCCCGCTTGCGATTTCCGCCGCATGCGTCGGTTTCGCAGAATATACGCACTATTTCTTTCCGGGCCTGAGCCACGCTGGTGTCGGGGCCCTGGCCGCGGCGGCCTGCATCTTGGTTACCGTCTTACTCTACCGTCCGATCAAAACCGTGGGACGCATGTCGGTCGTGATGCTCGGTCTAGTGCTCATGGCGATGCTGTGGGTGATCAGCACCGGCCTGATTCACATGAATACAAGAATGGCGTTCGACTTTCCGGCCGGTGCCTTTCATCCGTCCAAGGCTTTCTTCTCCGGGCTGGCCGGAGCCATCCTGTTTGCGATGTATAACTACGGCGGGTACAACAACATCACCTACCTGGGAGGGGAAGTTAAAAACCCTGTGAAGAACATCCCCAGGGCGATCATATTCTCGATTTTGATCGTCGCGGTCCTGTACCTGTTGATGAGCGTGGTGATCATTGGAACGATTCCCTGGCGCGAAGCGGCTGTCTCTCACGCAGTGGTATCTGAATTCATCGGCAAGCTGCACGGCCCTCGCGCGGCGACCCTGATGACGTGCCTCATTCTGGCCGCTACACTCGGCGGAATCTTCACAATGAGCTTGGGATACTCCCGCATCCTGTTCGCGGCGGGAGCCGAGGGAAACTTCTTTAAAGTGTTTGGAAACGTGCATCCCACGGGCCACTTCCCGACCGTTTCTCTTCTGGCCATCAATGCCCTTGCCATTCCTCTCTGCTGGTTGTCGTTGGAACGCCTGCTCTCCGCGCTGATGATCATCCAGATTGTCTTTCAGTTTGTGCCCCAGGTCGTGGCGGTGTTCGCCATTCGCATGTACCGGAAGGAAATCCCTCGTCCCTATCGCATGTGGCTGTATCCGCTTCCGGCGCTGGTCGCGCTGGCGGGATGGACTTACATCGCCGCCACGCCGGAGCAGCGGCAGTTTCTGGGGACGGCGCTGGCCCTCATGCTGCTTGGCCTGGGTGCGTACTTCCTTCGAGCCAAAGCGGTCCCGTCATGGCCCTTTGCTCCCGCGCGGAACCAATCTTCAGACTGAAAGAATGCAACGCAGTCGCGCGTCAACGGAATTCCCACGTTGTTACGATGCGCTTTACACCTTCTTCGGGGGACAACACGAGTCTCGAACGATGAGTTGCGTCTCCAGCAGCGCCGGCGAAGGCACGCTGGCCCGGCCTTCAATGTGATCGATCAAAAGTCTGGCCGCAAGCATGCCGATCTCCCTGGCCGGCTGGCGCACCACCGAGAGCCTCGGCCGCAGCAGGGTCGCCCAATAGAAATCGTCGAACCCAAGCAGGCTGATGTCCTCGGGGCACGCGAGGCCGATCTCCTGAATCGCTGCCAGCGCACCCAACGCCATCATGTTATTAGTGCAGAACAGTGCTGTCGGACGCTGGGCCCTCGTCAAAAGCTGCATCGCGTGGCAGTGTCCACTTTCCATATCATTATGCCCGGTGTGAATCATGGAAGCGTCCGGTCGGATCTTAGCGCCGCGCAGTGCGTGCGCGAATCCCTTAAGCCGGTCGACCGAAGTTCCGCTGGAAGGGTCGCCTGTGATCACGCCAATGTGACGGTGCCCCAGACTCAGCAGGTAGCGAGTGGCACTTTCCGCTGCCTGGGCATTGTCGACTCCCACTCTTCCGACATAAGAGTCCCGCGCCTGCGGGTAACGGTCCGCATAAACCACCGGAAGATTTCCCAGAATCGACTTTGTCTTCCCCCCGGCGGCATTGATAGCAGGCACTCGTATGACGCCATCCACTCGCCGACGGTGAAACGAATCGAGATAGTTGCGCTCTTGGTCCCAGCTGTCTCTGGAATCGCCGATTAACACCGTGTAGTTGGCTGACGCAGAATAATCCTTGGCCCCACGAACCAGTTCGATATAGAAGTTGTTCGCGAGGTCCGGAACAACGATGGCAATCGAGTGAGTTCGTTGGAGTCGAAGACCTCTGGCCAGATCATTGGGACGATACCGGAGGGCTTTGATCGCACCTTCAATTCGACTCCGCATGCCGGCGCTGACATAATCCGAATCGTTCAGGGCAGCGGAAACGGTGGAGACGGAAGCTTTGGCTGCTTTCGCCACGTCGCGTATCGTCACGTGGTGCTTCACGCGTTCCACCTTCGACGTCGGCCTGGTCCCTCTCGCCCTGTCCTTCAGAAGTCTTTGTTTCTTCACTCAGAACGCCTCGTTACGTACGAAGCATAGTAGTACGCCGGCTCCAAATTGCCCAGCCTTCGCGATCGCCGAGCCACCACCGAGAGCTCAAAGCCGAAACGATTCGGGTCGGAAATGGGTGTATACTTGGCCACCATAGTCAGCGCCAACTTGGTCGCTAGCTGCGAATGCGGCACCTCGGACATGACCGCCGCGGGTCCCTTGGTCACGCAGCACCTCTTAAGATCGGGAGGTAACTCACATGCCATTGGTGAAGTACAAGAGCGTCCTGCACGAAATGACGCAGACGACGCCGACCTGCCTTTGGAACGATTCGGCATCCCTCCAGGAATTGACCTATGCGCTCGAGCACGGCGCGGTTGGCGCGACCTGTAATCCGGTCATCGTGGGCGAAGTACTTAGAAATGAAATGCATCTCTGGAAGGATCGCATCCACGAACTCATCGACGAGATGTCACTTGCTACAGAAGACCAGATCGCATGGAAGGTAGTGGAGGAGATATCGATCAAGGGGGCGGAACTCCTACTGCCCGTCTTTGAGCAATCTCGTGGAATCAACGGTCGCCTGTCTATCCAGACAGATCCTCGCTTCTATCGCGACTCCAAGGCAATTCTTTCGCAGGCTCTCCGGTTCCACGCCCTGGCTCCGAATATGATCGTGAAGATTCCGGTGACCAAAGCAGGCATTGCCGCTATTGAGGAAGCAACACTCCAGGGCGTCAGCATCAATGCCACGGTTTGCTTCACGCTTCCACAATGCATCGCCGTCGCGGAAGCCGTGGAACGCGGCCTGAAACGCCGGCAGCAGCAGGGGAGCGACATCTCCGCCATGGGTCCCGTATGCACGATCATGGTGGGCAGACTCGACGATTGGCTCAAGGTTCAGGCGGAGAAGGACATGATCACTACCGATCCTGGCTATCTGGAGTGGGCCGGCGTCGCCGTCTTGAAGAAAACTTACAGAATCTTCCGTGAGCGCGGCTACCGCCTTCGCCTGCTCTCGGCTGCCTTCCGCAATCACATGCACTGGAGCGAATTCATCGGAGGGGAGGTCATCATCTCGCCACCTCACAAGTGGCAGCGCCGATTCAACGCGAGTAACATCGAAGTCGTGCCGAGGATCGACAACCCCATCGCCCCTGGAGTCGTTGACGATCTGCTTTCAAACTTTCCCGACTTCGAACGCGCCTACACCGAAGACGGACTTTCCATCGAGGAATTCGACATGTTCGGAGCAACCAGGCGAACTCTCCGCCAGTTCATTTCCGCCTGCCATGATCTGCCCGCAATCATACGCGATCACATGCTTCCGAATCCCGACCAGAATTAGCTCGCAAACCATGGTCAAGAGGCCCTAGCCGATGAGTGGCGTCCAGTGACGCTCGAGGAGATTGCAGGATGAAGCACACGCGCGCAACGGCGATTCTTACCGACGTGCATCTGTGGGTGCCCGTCGCCGCACTTGTTCTCGGCATCGCGCTTCTTATCGCCCTGCACTGAACCTAGCAGTCACGCTGGTTGCATCTGCCAGCAACGATACCCGTCTCATTCGGGAGCGCTTCTGCCGGTCGATCCGAAAATGAGACGACGGGAGGTCCGCAGTTGGAACCAGACTTGTACAAACCGAACCCAACGTCTCTCCATTGGCTGGGCGTGCTATGTGGTTTGGCCGCGGGCGCATGGCTCGGCGCCGCCGAGGCACCCGTGAAACTCGTAACGGTAGGACTCTCACCCTACTCCGTTTCCCTCTCCATGGTGATCGGCGTTTTTGTCGCCCGGTGGACGTTCCCGACTCTGCTAAAGGGAACTCATTATGTTTTCAAGGATCTCAGCAGCCGGCCGCACCTGATGGTCTGGGCTGTCATCGCCGGGGCGCTCTGGGCTATCGCCAATACACTCACCGTGTTCGCGATTCGGGACGTCGGGCTGGCAGTTGCCTTTCCATTGTGGAACGCGAATGGGCTGGTCGGGCTGGTATGGGGAAGGCTTCTCTTCGGTGAACTGAAGGGCGCGCGCGACTCGATCATCTTGCGTGTGGTGCTGGGAGCCCTTCTTATTACCGTTGCAGCTGCCATGCTAGGCTTCAGCGCCATGCACACGAACTTTACAGGCGGGAGCCATGCGCAGCGCGGAGTTGTGGCTGCGCTAGGTGCGTGTCTACTCTGGGGCACGATGTACGTACCCTATCGCAAAGCCTACCTGAGCGGTATGAATCCTCTCTCCTTCGTCACGATTTTCACGGTGGGTGAATTGTTCACAGTTGCCGCCGCGGCGATTGCGCTTGGCGGGGGAATCTCGAGTATCGCGAGGGAGCTCCATCTGGTTCGGGGCCTGCTCTTCTGGCTGTTTCTCGGCGGATTTGTGTGGGTTGTCGGCGACCTGTTTCAACAATTCACCGCAAAGTACCTCGGCATCGGTCGAGGCATCTCTCTGGCAAATACGAACCAGCTTTGGGGACTTGCCTGGGCGGCGCTGGTCTTTGGCGAACTTCGGGGTGCTGGTTTGTCGCAGTACCTTCTGGTCATTGGGGGATCGGTGGGCATGATTGTGGGCGTCATGATGATCGGATCAGGCGCTGCCTCGGGTAAGGAGCGCACCTCTCAGGTGGACGCAATCCGGAGAGAATGCGACCGATACAATCTGGACTACCGACAAACGCTTTGCTTGTTGGAGGGAGTCGAAGAGGATAGTGCAGAGGCAGTTCGACACTGGTGGGATTATCTCATCATGAGCGTCGCTGTGGCCTTCTTCATATGGTTTGCAGCCAGTGCCACGGTACCGTCGATGAGCCTCAATCGGTTCTGGATCGGTATTCTCGGCGCTGCAGCGCTGGCTTTACTGGCTACCGGATGCATGCGCCTGTGGCGCACCACAGGATTCTCGTGAGAGCCCGCACGGGCGTAGGATTCTCCCGCATTCTGGGCAACGTTCGATTGAGGCGGACTTCTGCCTAACCCGAACAACTCTGTGGCCGAATCACGCAGACCGTATAATTCCGCGAAAGAGGTAGCCTGTTCATGCATTTTTCCCGCCCGACTGCACCCGTCCTTACGATCCTTGTTTGTTTATCACGACTCGTCGATTAGGTATGAACTTTGCAGTCGCCAATTCCACAGGACCTTCGACAATGGCAAATCGAGCGGAACCGGCTTGCGAGAGGCTTCTGTCTTGCAATCGCCCACGTGTTGCATGACGACCGAGTGGATGACATGGATCTCCATCTTCCACTCCAACTGAAATGCAATCGATGAGCGAGAACGACTTCGAGTGTTTCGCGAGGACCGGAGTGAGGTCTCCCGCAACCGCCATGTTCGAACAGATGAACACTCAGTAGCCGCCGCTGTGTGATCCCCTGGTGCTTGCCCAGGGGCTCAATCGGAGAAGACTCAGATCGTCAGTCGTCAGGAAAGACCGCATTTTTACTGCCTCCGGCGAGAATTATCGTGAAACAAATTCTTGTGGGTGCCCCGATTGGGTGCCCCGAGCCTCCGCTATCATCCGAGGCGAAGCCCTCTCGAAACCGGCACTTGAGCTGGAGCACCCACAAAAGCCGCACCAGGGGCTCAATTTCGAGGGTTCGCAAAATGGTAAGTGCTTGAAAGACATTGGTCGGGGAGAGAGGATTTGAACCTCCGACCCCCTGGTCCCGAATTCAGTAGAGTCAACAGCTAACTCATTGGTCTGGTATCGCTTACGAATCTTGAATGCAGACTCAGTTGCACCCATGCACCCAATCGCTCTTCTATCGCCAGGAATCAGGCTTTAGAGGCCCAGCACGCGGATCTGATTGTAGCGAGATCGCCTTGAGTCGCCTCACTACAGGCGGGTCCCGGCCTTCCTCGCCCAATGACCGCACGCTCGTCCGATCTGCCATAATTCCCCAATGTGTGGACGCTATCGACTGTCGCGGAGAAAGCAGGTCGTTGAGGAGTACTTTGACGCCGTTTCAGGCGAAGAAGAGTGGACTCCCCGTTACAACATTGCCCCGACCCAGCCGATCCCAGTCATCCGCCAGAACCCGAAGGAGCCTGTCCGGGAACTATCGTTAGTCCGCTGGGGTCTGATTCCGTCATGGGCCAAAGACTCGTCTGCTGCCGCCAAGATGATTAACGCCAGATCGGAAACGGCAGCCACGAAGCCAGTGTTTCGCGATGCGTTGAAATCTCGCAGATGCCTCGTGCCTGCGGACGGTTTTTATGAATGGATGCGAACGGGAAAAGCCAAACAGCCGTACTGCTTCGAAGTGAACGAAGGGGAGTTGTTCGCTTTCGCAGGATTGTGGGATTGCTGGAAAGACCCGAGTGGCAACTGGGTCAAGACCTGCTCGATTTTGACCACGACCCCCAATGCTGTGACCTCAGCCATCCATGACCGCATGCCAGTCATCCTTGATCCAGATGGCTACGACCTGTGGCTCGATCCGGGGATGAGGGATGTGGGTGCGGCGTCCGAACTACTGAAGCCCTACGATGCCCGGCTGATGCGGTGCTATCCGATCAGCACGCGGATCAACCACGTGGCTAACGACGACGAGGAATGCTCCGCACCCGTGGAACTCGCCCAGACTCAGGATCGGGTTTTCGTCTGAGGAGAGCATCAGAGTGTGAGTGACACTGCGAAGTCTGTCCTTTTGGCTCGCAAGCTTGAGTAAGAGAAAGACCACGATTCCTCCGGCTCACGTATTCGCTGCCCGCTCTGTGGCTGGTCGCCCCGCAAAGAAGACAAGTGGTTCTGCACCTGCGGCTACGAATGGAACAGATTCGACACGGGAGGAGTCTGCCCAGCCTGCCTCCATCACTGGACTGAAACTCAATGCCTCTCGTGTAGCCGTTGGTCGCCGCTTTCGGATTGGTATGCGAAGTGATAAGGTGGAAGCCCGCCAAGCTGCCAGCCGGATGATTGTCGTGAGTTGTCCGAGCTTCACCGAGGTCTTCCACAATTGATCGTCCACGGCGTTCCGAATTGGTCAACCAGCATGCCGAAGCGCTTCGCCCAGAACGTCTCTTGCAATGGCATTTGTACTGTGCCGTTATGTGACAGGCTGTCGAAGATACGTTCCGCTTCCGTGGCATCTTCGATGTTGAGCATGACAGAGAAACCTTGCGGCTTTCGATAGCTCTCTGGAGGCACGTCCGTTCCTTGCAACAGGTAGTTGTCTACGGCGAGCGTGACATGGAGGATTCTCTTCCGCCACTCCGCTTGCATCTGCACGCCAACGGGAGATTCGCCATAGGTCATCATCACCACGATCCTGCCGCCTAGACACTGTTCGTAGAACTTGAAGGCGGACTCGCATTGACCGTCGAATTGGAGATGAGGATTCAATCGCATAGTGCCCTCCGATAAAAGCCGCTTCGCAAACGAAACGCAAGCACTCCGATTCGTCCTTTGCACAACGCCACGGTGTCCGCTCAGGAGCGCATTGTGCTAAGGTACCGGAGTTTCTATTTCGAGAATACGGAACATGCGAAAAGAATTCAGGACGAAACTAAACGGGGATGAGTCTCGCGAGAACGCGAGTGCATCGTTCAAGCTGCCATTCGACACGCGAGATGTCTGGGGCAAAGCCAAAGTGCCTGTCAAAGTGACCATCAATGGGTACACTTGGCGCAGCACAGTCGGGAATAGGAGTGGGATTCAGTACATCGTCGTCAATGCCGATGCACGCCGGGGCGCAGGGGTGAAGGCGGGCGATTTCGTGACCATCACACTTGAGCCGGACACCGAAAAGCGCGAGATCGAGCTTCCCATTCCACTACAGAGAGCACTAGGCGCGAAGCTGACCCAAAAGCTGAATGCCTTGTCGTTCACGCACAAGAAAGAATTTGTCGTCTGGTATTCCGAAGCGAAGAAAGAAGACACACGCGCCCGCCGAGTGGAGAAGATGAAGCAGATGCTCTCGACGGGGAAGGTCATTAGCTGACGAATCGTTAGCTTTCGATTTCCCCTAGTCGGATTATCGGAGGCTCAGGTCGGCAACAGACGCCATACCGATGCCAAAGCTGAAACCACGGGCTATGCGCGAGCGCATCGTCGTGCCGCCGATTCGCCGCCGAGAGGTCGCTTGCGCTCAGAGGTCTCGTGTCGGGCACCGCGAAGATGCGCTCCAGCCACTCGATTTCAGCAATGTTTTTTCCCGCGTTCATCCGCCTCCATCATGCGGTACGAGGCCAGAATGGGTCAAACGGAAGCGGCATCAATGACGTAACTGCGAGAGTAGCGGATCGCGACGGTCAAGACAGCCGCAGACTCTTGAGCGAGGCGCGAGCCGCTCCTCGACTGATGTCAGGCACGATGACCAATTCAAGAACGGTGACATCCGAGAGTTCAACCTTGTACTCCTCGATCTCGCGCATTGTCTGGGGGCGACTAAAATTCCACTGCTGGCGCACAATGTCTCGAAACGAGCGTCCGCTATCCGGAGACCATCGCAAGACGAACTCTTGGGTGCGCTCTGTGTCGGTTTCTTCGAAGACGAGCGAGATGCGTGCGAGTCTTTGCGGCTCGTCGAAGATTAGCCGGATGGTTTGAGTGCCAGAATCGGCGGCACGCCAGCCCCGCATTTCTCCTGAGACCAGCGCACCCTCCACCGGATATTCCTTTTCTTCCGATGTGACCTCGACTACGGCTGCACCGTCGAGGTCCAGCCAGCCTTTGTCGGGATGCTCAGCACCCTGCGTAGTCGGCGTGATTAGGCGCTTGCGCATTACACGCTAGTTTACCTCTGGTTCTGCTCTGGTGACCGCCGATTGGCACGGACTGGGCACGTGGAAGCAATTCTCCATTGAACGTGTATAATCACATCAGCTAAGTTTGACTCACCCGCAGTTGAAAGACCGGTTCCGCCAACCAGCGTCACCCCTTCTCACCGGCAGCGATTCTTCTCAGCAGAAAACCAAAATGGAAGTAGGAATATCAATGGAACAAGGAACAGTGAAGTGGTTCAACGACGCCAAAGGCTACGGCTTCATCAGCCGTCAGAATGGCGAAGACGTTTTCGTGCATTTCTCGGCGATTCAAGCGGGAGGCTTCAAGAGCCTGCAAGAAGGCCAAACCGTGCAGTTTGACGTGACCAAGGGCCCGAAGGGCTGGCAAGCTGAGAACGTTAAGCCTGTCTAAGTGGCAACAAAGAATGCCCGTTATCCGAAAGGATTTCGGGCATCCCTGTTTATTTTGGTAATAGCACTTCTTGGGCTATGCGGTGCATTCGACTGAGCGATCTGGTCGTGAGCAGACTTCGGGGGAGGGCTGTTTGACGAGCGTCCCGTGACTCGATGAGTCTGGGGCGCTTTCGTTTGTGTGTTCATTCCCAACGCATTCTCCTACCCGCTGGGCGTAGGGGTGGTGCCGCCCACGGTCCAAGCGGCAGGTCGGCTTCGGAAAGGAAGATCAGGACTTGGTTTCCGCGTTGGCAACCGCGAAGAATGCGTCTTGCTGTCCGTGTGCACCGCGCAGACGCTGCCCTGAAGCCGAAGCCGGGCATGGTGCCGAAAGACAAGGCGGGGTATCTGATCATTACGTGTCCCAAATGCCTGCGTTCCAACCGACTGGAAGCGACGAGTCTGAACGGTGGGTTGCACGAAACCCCTTGCCAGTCCTGTGGCACGCCAGTCAGGTTTGAGATCAACCACGAGATTGAGCCGCTGATCAAACGCAACCCACTCCCTGACCGACCCCAATTTGCGGGCTAATGATGTAGAGCAGGTTTAGGCAGCAAATCGGCTCCGGTGCGGTTTGGCACTGGCAACGCCCTTCGGCAGAACTGAAGCATGCCTTTCACTGCTGGTGTGGGCAGCACAGACGAGGTCTTCGCTACCTCCTTCATGGCGTTCGAGGTAGTCGGCTATTTCTTCGCAGTTTGAATGCTCACAAAGGATCAGTCGATTCGGCGGGTGCTCAAGACGAAAATGTTCCATGAATTCCCCGTATGATGTGGGTCGTCCGTGAAGATTGCACCGGCGAAGTGCGAGCAGGTGAGTGGATGCAGGGCTCAGGTTCAAAGGGAAAGCAGTCATGCTTTGCCCTGCCTTCGACCACCGTGTTGTTCTTGTCGATGGTGATCTTCTTGGCCTGACCGAGGTCGGAAATCCGTATGTTTTTTAGCTGGATATCGAGGCCTTCGGTAATCGCCTTGCCCCCGGTGAGGCAGGCAATGTCCTGCAACATGCGCTTGCGCTGATCCCCGGAGCCGGGTGCCCTGACAGCAGCGACTTGCAGCGGACCGCGCAGCTTGTTCACGACGAGAGTAGCCAGCGCCTCGCCCCCAACATCCTCCGCGACTATGAGCAGCGGCTTGCCACTCTTGGTGATTTGGTCAAGTAGAGGTAGCAGGTCTTTCTTGGAACTGATTTTCTTTTCGTGAATGAGAACGTAGACGTTCTCGAAGGCAACTTCCATGCGTTCGGGGTCAGTGATGAAGTAGGGTGAGAGGTATCCGCAGTCGAATTGCATGCTGCCAACCTGCGGTCTGTCGCTGGTGCGGCGGGGAATGATGCTCCCGTCGCGGATGGAGCTAGCTTCTTCGACACGAGCCAAAATGCGGTCGTTTACTGTAGCAAGTCTCGCAGTCATGCGGCAGAACCTCCATCGTGCGGGCAATCGCGGAATTTGGCATCCTGTTGCTTTAGTCGTGCATAATCCCATAATCCTAAGGGTGGCTCAGTTTCTAGCAAAAACAGCCTTCCTTCAGCGAGATGACTAAACAAAGCGGAACACGAAGGGTTCGTGCACTTGGCAAGCATCGCTACGCTCCTGACGATCAGGCCGCCACAAGCTGCTCCAGTGCAAGCTTATTGTGGATGGTCAAGGTGGAGTTCTTTAGTTCGGCTATGTCTTTCTTTCTAAACTCTGACAGTATGCGCGTTATCGTTTCCCGGCTGGTGCCCGTGAGTTGAGCAATCTCTTCATGGGTCAGCGCGAGCCTTGCGCAGACCACTCCATTCATGACACCCCCGTCGGTCGCCGATGCGAGCAGGAATCCCGCGACCCTCCCGGAAACTGAACGTGACAACCCGATGGAGCGGACCACCTCGTACGCGTCCCGACACTCGCGGCTGATTTGCTGGGCGGCGTGTAGACAGGCATCGCCGTGCGCTTTCAGGAACCGAAGGAAGTCTTCCCGGTTTACAAAGTTCAGTTGGCTGGGCTGCATCGTCTGCACCGTCACCTCATATGGCATACCTGTAACAACTGCGTGTAAGCCAAGGGCTTCTCCCGCCTTCGCGATCCGCAGGATGAGAGTTTTTCCATCCCGCGAAGTGGTAGAGAGCTTGACCTGTCCTTGGCAAAGCATGAAGACTCCACGCGAGGTTTGGCCTTCAATAAAGATGGCCGCGCCTTCAGGGAAAATCGCGGAATGTTTTATTTGGTTGAAAGCTTTAAGAGATTCTTGGGAGAGGGCGCAGAAGTAATTGTCGGAACGCAGGTGACAAGAAAGACATTCGGTGGGCAAACCGTACGGCGAGTTCATGGCCGTTCCTCATCTGCCCGGAGAGGCCATGCGGGCTCTTGCAGTTGCTTAAGCAACGACCTCTGGAAATACGAATACTAGAGTCCCCACTGTGCTCGGGAGATTTTAGGGCTGGCAGAGATGGGTCGTCTGTTCAAAAGTGCTCACTTTTCGACAATAACTTAAGGGTACCGTGTAACTGATTATGACGAAGCGGCACTGTATGGCCCCAACCGAACGACAGATCGCGCATAGAATGATGCTGGTGGATGACGATGCTGCCGTTCGCGCTATGATGAATGCGACCACTCGAACGCAAGGGATTTGACGTAGATCGCTGCCGCAAGCGTCAGCGAAGCTCTGAGGAGGCTGCCACATGACGGTTCGGCTTTTGGTTGAGAATCGTAATAGTCGTGATTGTGATCTACGTGGCGGTTCGTTTTTTTAGGAAAAGGGGATAGCCGCTCGGATGCGTCTGTGGGTGACCGCGCTCACCTTCCATCGTTTTCCCTGCTCTCGCTTGCAGTTGGCATCTTCACTTCCATGATGTGAATCGAACCCTTGTCCGGGTAGACGTGAGCGTTTGCTCACGTTGAACGGCGTCCAAGCGGGGTCTACAATTGGCTCGTGGTGCAGGAGGGCCAAGTCCATGCTCTACTACGACTTCTTCTGCCACACCTGCAATAGACCCTTCTTTGCCGCGTTGCCGGAGGTCGCCAATGATTTCCATTCCTGCTGTTGCTGCAATCATTGTCGTTTTGTATGTTCTCAGCTCGATTAAGATCCTGCGCGAGTACGAACGTGGCGTGATCTTCCGCCTGGGGCGGCTACTGCCGAATGCCAAGGGACCGGGAATCATCTTGGTGTTTGTGCCGGTCGACCGTATGGTACGCATTTCGCTGCGCCAGGAAGCACTCGAGGTACCACCGCAGGACATCATCACCCGCGACAACGTCACCCTGAAGGTAAACGCAGTGATCTTTTTGCGCGTCATTGATCCGAACCACGCCGTGGTCGAGGTTTCCAACTACA
>JAIQFZ010000098.1 GCA_020073015.1 Terriglobia bacterium
GGGCGCACTGGCCCGCAAACTCTGGCCCGCCGAGCACCTGACGCGCGACCATCGCTGGAGCTATTGGCATCCCTACCTGCCGTTCCTGGGGGATGAGGTTACCGGGAAGACGGTGGCCATCATCGGCACCGGGCGCATCGGGCTGGCGATGATCAAAAAATGCACTGGGTTCGATATGAATATCCTGTGCTTCGATCCGGCCTACGAGAACCGCGATTACATCCACGCCATCCAGGAACTCAAAGACCTGCGCTACCACCGCGGCATCAGCCGCGAGAAGACTTCCATTCGCTACACCACGCTGCAGGAAGCGTTGAGCACGGCGGACTTCATCAGCCTGCACGTTCCGCTGCTGCGCGAAGGCGAAAGCGTGACGCCGACGTATCACCTGATCAACGAGACCACACTCCGCACGATGAAGCCGACCGCCATGCTCATCAACACCTCCCGCGGTCCGGTGGTCGACGAGAAAGCGCTCGCCCGCGCTCTGAGAGAAAACTGGATTGCCGGGGCCGCCCTCGACGTGTACGAGAGGGAACCGCTGCCCGCGGACTCGCCCTTGCGCGACCCCGCCATCTCGGACCGCTGCCGCTTGCTGCCGCACTTTGCAAGCGCAGCCAGCATCACCCGCCTGTCCACCGATCCCGAGAAAGGCATGGCCGGACGCTGCGTGCAAGGGCTGATCGACGTCCTCGAAGGCAACTACGGAGGCGACATCACCAAGATGCCCTACGTAGTAAACAAAGAAGCCTTCGAAAAATGAATGCGTGGCATTGATTGTGTGGCGCGGACACTCCTGTCCGCGAAATGTTGGCAGCAAGATGAATCACAGGGTTGCAATTGAAACCTAAGTGCAAACGAGTCCCTCTGTGCCCCCCGCGTCCTCCGTGGTCCTCGCCCTTAAGAACCCATTGTCTGCCCCGCACGTTCAACGGTGAGGCCCGTCACGGTATTGGCTTGTGCCACTGTGGTATTCAGCAGCAAGGTGAGTTGCGGCCGCTACCGAGCGATCTAATTCATCAGCGTCGTGTCGGTTGAGTCGACGGAAAAGAGGTTCTGCATGCCAATCATCACAATATCCAGAGGATCTTTTAGCGGAGGCAAAATGCTGGCCGAGAGCCTCGCCCAGAGGCTTGGCTACCGCTGCATCGATCGCGACCAGATCATTCAGAAAGCCGCGGCATGGGGCGTGTCTCAGGACGACCTGAGAACCGCCATCGAAAGGCCGCCGACTTTCCTGGGGCAGTCCCAACACACCAAATACATTTACCTCGCCTTTATTCAGGCAGCACTAACCGAGGAAGTCAGAACCGGGAATGCGATCTACCACGGCCTTGCCGGTCATCTGTTGCTCGGCAAGGGACCCCACGTCCTGCGCACCCGCATCATTGCTCCCATGGAATTCCGCATCGGCAGGGTGCAGGATCGACTGAAGTACAATCGGAAGGAAGCCATTGCCTACATCGAAAAGATGGACGAGGACAGGCGCAAGTGGACCCGGTTCCTCTACGGTGTGGATTGGGCCGATGCCTCGCTGTACGACATCGTGCTCAACCTGGAACAAATGAATCTGGAAGAAGCCTGCGACGTGATCTGTTCCGCTGCGCAGCTGAAGTACTTTGAGGCCACTCCCGAAAGTCAAAGAACCATGGACGATCTCGCCACGGCGAGCCGCGTCAAGGCGAACCTGGCGATGAATCCGCTTACTTCAAACGTTCAGTTTGAAGTGGTGGCACAAGGCGGATCGGTATCCATCAAGGGAGACATCGTTGGTCCGGATCAGGCCAAGAAGATCGGCAGTATTGTCATGGCGGTCCCCGGCGTCACGAAAGTCCACCTGGACCAACTGGAGCTGGTGACTCGCTTTTGAAGCCCGGCATCGCTGCAGGTGTAGCGCGGACACTCCTGTCCGCGCAAGGCCGCGCTATGATCTAGGCTTGTAGACTTCTCTTCCAAACCCCATGTTCTCCAACCGCACCAACTGGCGTCTCGCCCCCAACGCGTTGACCCGCGCCATTGAAGAGGTGCGCGCTTCCGGACAGGAGATCCTGGATCTGACCGTCTCCAATCCAACGGAGGCAGGCGTTCAGCTTGACCCTGAAGTGGTACTCGGCGCGCTCGTGAATCCCGCGGCTATGCGCTATGAGCCGCAGCCGCGCGGTCTGCGAAGCGCACGGGAAGCGGTGTGCCACTACTACCGCGAGTCGCACGAAGTCTTCGATCTGGATCCGGACCGCCTGCTCCTGACCACCAGCACCAGCGAAGCCTACTCGTACATTTTTCGCCTGCTCTGTAATCCGGTGGACGAGATTCTTGTGCCCAAGCCCAGCTATCCGCTCTTTGAGTTTTTGGCCGACCTGGCCGACGTGAAGCTGGTTCCGTATCCGCTCATCTACGATCACGGCTGGCAGATCGATTTCGATTCGCTCTACAAGGCCGCAACGTCGCAATCGCGCGCGGTGGTGATTGTCCATCCCAACAATCCGACCGGCTCGTATGCGTCCGCAGCGGAAACCTCGGCCCTCAACGCGTTCTGCCGCGACTACGGCCTGGCGCTGATCGTGGACGAAGTGTTTCTCGACTACGCGCACGACGGCGTGGCTCGTCCCAGTTTTGCGGGCAATACGGACGCGCTGACGTTCACGCTGAGCGGGGTATCAAAAATCTCGGCCCTTCCGCAGATGAAGTTCGCATGGCTAGCCGCCAGCGGCCCGGGCGAAGTCGTCCAGCAGGCCGGGGCTCGGCTGGAAGTCATCGCCGACACGTATCTCTCGATGAACGCTCCCGTGCAGCTGGCCGCGACGGTGTTGCTCGAACAACGCAAGCAGGTGCAGCCCACGCTCCTCGACCGTTTGCGAGTGAACCTGGCGGAACTCGACCGGCAGCTCGCAGGCCACCCGTCGTGCACGCGCTTTCTTGTGGAAGGTGGCTGGTATGCCGTGCTGCGGGTTCCCGTGCTCGGAAGCGACGAAGAACTGGCCATCGATCTCGTGCGCAAGATGGCGGTCATCGTGCATCCCGGCCACTTCTACGATTTCGCCAGTGAAGGCCACCTCGTGCTGAGCCTGATCACCGAGCCCGAGGCGTTTCGCGAAGGCGTCGAGCGCCTGCTGCAGTGCGTTGGAACCTGAGAACTCATTCGCTCATCTCTTCAGCAGACCACTTGGGCATTGTTGGATCGCTTGGTCTACTCGTCCCGCAGTGCCACCATGGGGTCAACCTTGGCCGCCCGCCGCGCAGGAACGTAACTGGCGATCAGGGCAACCACCAGCAAGATCGCAGCCATCAACGAGAGGTTCAGCGGATCGGCCGGGCCAATTCCGAACAGCAAGCTTCCCATCAATCGAGTCACAGCCAAGGCTCCCGCAACTCCGACAGTTAGGCCGACCGCGAGAGTCCAGACACTTTGGCTCAGCACCATCAGCAGAAGCTGATGCCGCTGCGCGCCCAGAGCCATCCGTATGCCGAATTCATGGGTGCGCTGGCCCACCGAATACGCAATGACGCCGTAAATGCCAACCACGGACAATAGCAGAGCGAGGGCGGCGAAGGTGCCCAGCAACATGAGCACGAACCGGCGGCGCTCCAGCGACCCCGAGACGATTTGGTCCATGGCCAATACATTGACGGGCTGGTCGCGATCCACCGACCAGATCTGATCCCGGATGGCCGCCGCAAGACCGAGCGCATCCGGAGCGCATCGCACGATGAGGTAGGTGGTCAGCGTGCTCTGGGAAAACTGGGCGAAGCTGTAGTAAATTGCGGGCCGGGTATCCGTCTCCAGGGAGTCTTGCTTGACGTCGGACACTACGCCCACGATTTCGCCGGGCAGTGGCGGCCCCCAGTCTTTCATCACCACCCGTTTCCGCAGCGCACTTTCCCCGGGCCAGAAGCGTTGTGCCATGGTTTGATTAATCACCAAAGCGGTCGGACTCCCCGGAATGTCCTGCGGGGTAAACGTTCTTCCGGCAAGCAGGCGGATGCCCAGGGTGCGGAAATATTCGGGGCTGACGGTTAGAATCTCCGCGTCCGGTTCGTTCCCAGGCTCGTAGACGTGACCCTCGAGTTCCAGGTCGGTGTCAGGTACCGGATCGAAGGGCAGCGTTCCGGCGGCGGCAACCGACCGAACTCCAGGCAGCGCCCGAAGGCGCTCCAGCACGGAATTCACAAACTGTGTCCGCTCTGAGAGCTCAGGGTACCGGGAGTCTGGCAGTGACAGCCGAACCACAGCGAGATGCGAACTGTCGAAACCGGGATCGACCCTCTGCAACAGAATGAAGCTTCGGATAAGCAGGCCAGCGGCAGCGAGCAACATCATGGCGAGCGCCACTTCCGAGATCACCAGGAACGAACGAAAGCGCTGACGCCGTGCCGAGGCGGTGCTGCGCCCACCTTCCGCCAGCTGTACCTGCAAGTTCTGTCCCGAAGATTGCATTGCGGGAATGATTCCGAACAGAATCGATGCCAGCAATGAGACGGCCAATACGAAGAGCAGGACTTGCAAGTCGATCATCGGAGTCGTCAAGCCAGGGATGGCCCCAGGATACGCGGCATAGATGACCTTCACCGACCACAGCCCGAGAAGGCATCCAGTCGCTCCGCCGAGAAGCCCAAGTAACACGCTCTCAGTCAAGAGTTGCCGTGCCAGCCGAAACCGTGTGGCCCCTAAGGCCGCACGCACCGCGAGTTCCTTTTGGCGCGCGACCGACCGCGAAAGCAAAAGATTGGCAACGTTCGCGCATGCAATCAAGAGCACGAAGGCGACCGCACCCAACAGAATCAACAGCGTGGGGCGAACACTGGAGACGAGATTATCCTGCAGGCGCTCTGCACGGAATGTGAATCCTGGATCGACGTCGTGATTGTCGTGCTGAACTTGGCCCGAAATCGCCTGTAAATCGGCCTGCACTGCCTCCCTCGAAACGCCGGCTTTGACACGCGCAAGGGTAGTAAATAGGTGTGCGCGGCGATTCTGCGGAAAGGCCATATCCTCGGTGAGGGGCGCCCACGCCTGGACCGCTGCCGGAAAGGAGAATCCCATCGGCATTACCCCGACAACTAAATGTGGCTCCCCGTGGAGAGTAATCGTTTTGCCGACGATCTCGCGGTCCGATCCGAAATGATTCTGCCAAAGTCCGTAACTGAGGATCACGACTCTTTCAGCCTTTTCGCGGAACTGTTCCTGGGTGAATCCCGGCCCCAGGAACGGCGTTACCCCAAGCAGCGGCAGGAAATCCCGCGAAACGAATGCAGCGTCGATCTGCTCCGGCGGCACCGCTTGCCGCGTGTCGCTCAAGTTCTGTGAAAAAATGCGATAAGCGGCAACTTGAGAAAACGCACGATTGCGCTCTCGCACATCGCGAAATGTCGCTCCGGTCACGTTCGCCGGATGTTGATGGTACTCCTGCAACCGCACGATCTGGCCAGGATGCCGCAGCGGCAGCGGACGGAACAGAACGGCATTTACGACACTGAAGATCGCTGTGTTCGCCCCAATTCCAAGCGCCAGGGTCATCACTGCTACCGCCGTGAAGCCGGGAGCCTTCCGCAACATGCGAAACTCGTAGCGCAAATCCTGAAGCAAAGTTCCCATAGCTTTCACTCGCGTCTGATTGCCGCCGGCTGGACCGACTTACTGAGCCCGCGGCGGCAAGGGACGGGCAATCGCGATCACGCAAGTATGGACGATTGGCTTTGGAACTTGTGAGCAGATCTGGGACTGCCGACCCGTGCGAAATTGCTGGGGAGCGATTTGCGAGCGGGTATCAGGACGCTGGAGGGGCAGAGTAGTGATAGGCTTTCCCTGATTCGGGAGGAATCACGTAATGGACAGAAAACTGTGGTTGTTGGGGTTGTGTGTTCTGTGCTTGATACTCCTAGCCAGCGGACAGAAGCCATTGCCTAATAAAGACGAGTCGTTGGCGTCGCAGGCGCGCTATCAGTTAATTCCGGCTCAAGTGGGAAAGGGTGCCGAACCCAGGGCAAGACTTTTCCTGATTGACACGCAAGATGGAAAGATTTGGAAATACTATGAAGGATCTGGGACAGGTAAGTCTGGATACCCCCCAGAAGCATTCGTTCCGGTGGGTATTGGAGTCCCCACTCCGGGAACTCCCGATTGGGGCTTGAAAAGCTCAGCACGTGAGGATAACCGACATTGAAGAATCACCGCTTCATCTAACCACATGTTCGTATGAGGCGGATGGGATACGGGTGGTGAACTCAGCAGCCAACCATGACAATTCTGACGAGCGCTGGAGAGCCTCATGTCGATACCTAGGATTCGCAGCATGGCCCTGGCAGTGCTATTGCTGTATGGAATCGTCCCCCTCTTGATTGGCTACTTCATCCTGCGTGAATGGGCAGCAGAACGGACCGCGTTGGTTGTCTGCGGCGCTCTCTTTTTGGTAAGCGGAGCAACCATGCTGCTGTCTGCCCTTTGGCTCCTTGTCGGCTTGGGCCGCCAGCGGCGCCCACTGTGGACCGGAGGGATCGCATGTATTCTGTCGGCAGGTGTACTTGTGGGCGCGACCCTCACCGACGTGCTGCCCTGCTCGGGCCCGGCTTGAATGCGCTCGAGGCTAGGCTCCGGCGGAGTCCAGGCAGTAATCGGACTGCTCATCCTGGGGGCAGGGTGGGCGCGCAAGTCGAAGGAACCCATGGGCGCCTCATGACGGAAGCAATCCATACCGCGAAATGGCTGTGTGCGATTTGGCAACGCTGGGTTCACCGCTGAATCTGGGGATATACTTGGACCGGTTGTCGGAAAGGATAAATCCTATGAATTGCAAGAGGCTTTTGCTTCCCGTGACGTTGACTCTGGCCTCTCTGGCGTGGGCGCAGACCGAGAGCGCTCCGGCACAGGCGCCTCCCGCCAAGGGCGGGTCTCCTCATCACCAGATGGGTATGGAGCACCACGGCAAAATGTCGGAGATGCACAAACAGCACATGGAGGCCATGAAGGCCGACGTGGACAAGATGAAGGCATCCCTCGACCAACTCAAAGCCAACGTGGCCAAGATCACGGACTCCGCGGAGAAGGCGCGCTGGCAAGCCAACGTAGATATGTGGACGGTGATGGTTGGCCACATGGAACAGATGATGAAGCACATGGACGCCATGGGCCCCGGGGGCATGATGGGGCACGGCATGATGGAGCACGGCCATAAGGGCGGTCCTCCTGCTCCTCCGCCAACCGAACCGAAAAAGGAGTAAGCTCGCGTCTCGGTGGGGTTGAAATCCTTTGTAGCGCCGGCAACTTGCCGGCTGTCGCGAGGGCATCCTTCGGCTCCGCTGAGGACAAGCCTTGCCCTCGCCGGGTGGGGGCGGGGCGCCCCCACCCTTCGGCTTCGCTCAGGGCAGGCTAGCCGCCGGGGCGGCGGCGGTACAACTTGCCAGCGCGCCAGAGCCAATCCACCTTCGTGGTATCCTTCTCGCCGTTTCCTAGTGGAGCACTCATGTCGATCACCCGTCGTGGATTTCTGGAGTCTGCAGTTGTTGCTTCCTTAGCCACTGGGCTAAACGCGCAGGACAAAAGCAAGAGGTCGCAAACGCCCGAGCCTAGTTCCGCGAAGCGGCCGATCATCCTCTGCTCGAACAACGGACGCAACTATCTCGACGATGCCTTCCTCTTCCTGAAGAACGGCGGCGACACGCTCGACGCCGGACTCCACGTGGTGAAGGGTCCCGAAGACGATCCGTTCGACGACAGCGTCGGACTGGGCGGCCTTCCCAACGAAGATGGCGTGGTCGAACTTGACGCCTGCTGCATGCATGGCCCCACGCGGCGCGCGGGATCGGTGGGCGGCGTACGCAACATCAAGAACGTCTCGCTGGTTGCCAGAGCCGTCATGGAACACACCGGTCACGTGATGCTGGTTGGCGAAGGCGCCGAGCGCTTTGCCGTCGCCACAGGCTTCCCGCGCGAGAGCCTGCTGACCGATCGCTCGCGCAAGGTCTGGCTGCTCTGGAAAGAAGCCCAATCGACCAACGACTGGTGGGGACCGGGATTGGCCAGCCCACAATGGAAGCCGCCGCTCACGCCGCCGCAGTCCAAAGTTTGGGAAGAACGAATCCACCAACTGGAGGAGCATGCGGCCCAGTTGGGCATTGAGCCAGAGTTTCGCGCCGCCGCGATTCGCCGCGTTCTGTCTCCACCGACCGGCACCATCCACTGCTCCACCCTCAACGACAAAGGTGAAATGTCCGGCTGCACCACCACCAGCGGGCTCGCCTTCAAGCTCCCCGGGCGCTGCGGCGATTCTCCCATCATCGGCGCGGGCTGCTACACCGACCAGGATGTGGGTTCCGCGGGCGCTACCGGCAGCGGGGAAGAGAACATCAAGGTCGCAGGCGCTCACACCATCGTCGAGAACATGCGGCGCGGCATGTCGCCGCAGGAAGCCGGCATGGACGCGCTCCAGCGCATCGTCCGCAACTTCAACAACGACATGACTAAACTCAAGTTCATGGATATGACCTACTACATCCTGCGCAAAGACGGCGCCTACGCCGGGGTCTCACTGTGGGAGCACTCTTCCCCCACAAGCGTCCACAGAATCGCAGTCCATGACGGCACCCGGCGCTCCGAGCAGACGGTCGCCTTGTTCAAAGGAGTCTCCCAGGAATTCCCACCCTTCCCGGTGACAATCCCACCCGAACTGAAAGAGGATTCCGTGTATCTGAAATAGAAGGGAGCGCCGTCACCCCGCCGGCTGTCGCGAGGGCGCCCTTGCCCTCGCCCGCGGCGGTGCATCTGGCGAGCAGCGAAGCGAGCCTAGCCCACGGACAAGTCCCGGAGGGAGTCTGTGTCATAGCTCGTCGCAATGCGAAGAGTGGAGCGGAGCCGCTGACCTTAAGCCGCGGAGCGGCGTAAGAATACAGCCCACTGCGTCAGCTGTGGGTTCTAAATGGAAAATGAGCGAGCCCCCGAGGGCGAAAGAGCAGCTACGACACAGACTCTGGAGGGGACGGCCGATCCTCCCACCCAGCCGCCGTTTGCCCCTTCCCACCGGGTGTACAATGAATTTGTTAGGACCGCAGCTTCACGGGATCTTCTTCCCGCGTTCGAGGCGCGAAAATGAACGTTCATGTCAGTTATAAGGTCCAGAAAACCCCCGACATCGAAAAAGAAATCAACCACCAGATCGAAAAGATGCGCAAGCGTCTCCAGGTCTTCCGGCCCGAACTGGTTCATCTGAAGGCCATTCTCGACCAGAATTCTCCGCGCGAAGGGACACTTGTGTCCCTCAACCTGCGCTTGCCCTCCGGACAGTTGGCGGCGCAGCAGAAGGCTCCCAGCCCCGCCGCGGCCATCAAGTCAGCCTTCGATGACCTGATGCAGCAACTCATCCGGCATAAGGAAGTGCTGCGCTCCAGCCACAAGTGGCGCCGCTGGCGCAGCGGGCCGCAGGAATCGCCCGAGCCCGGCGTTCCGTTCGAAAAGACGCTGGCTGCCGTCCTGCCGCCGACCGTGTCCGCCGATGACATCGGGTCTTATGTGAACGCCAACCTTTCGCGTCTGGTCCGGTTTGTCG
Organism: Terriglobia bacterium; assembly: GCA_020073015.1. Taxonomy (GTDB): domain Bacteria; phylum Acidobacteriota; class Terriglobia; order Terriglobales; family Acidobacteriaceae; genus Acidiflorens. The sequence goes on from JAIQFZ010000098.1 coordinate 9,537, forward strand.
ACCGCGAACTGTACTTCCGCCACGCGGCGGAAGAGCTTCCCGAGGACGGCATCAGCACCGAAGAAGTCGTGGACGAAGTGATTGCCCGTGCCCTCGGCGACGGCGACCGCCCGGAGAAACTCGCCCTGGAGCCGTGGCTGTACCGGCTCGCAATGCAGGCCATGGACGAGATGATTGCTCGTCTCCATGAAATCGAGTCTCCCGTGCACCTGGAAGACAGCCGCCGCAAGCAGAACGTGCTGGCCAGCGACGAACCCGCGCTGCAATTCCATCAGGCCGACGAGGGTTGGACGCGCGAAAGTTCGATCCCTGACCGCCGCGTGTCCACTCCCGAGCAGGCTGCGTACTCGGATGAAATGATTGCGCTCGTGCAAGCGGCGCTCCGCGGGGCCGACCGTACCGACCGCGAAGCCTTTCTTTTGTACGGGATTGAAGGTTTTTCCCTCAACGAAATTGCCGTCATCACCGGCCGGCATCCGGAGGCTGTGCGCGAGTCCGTGCAACGGGCGCGCGAGCAGGTGCGCAACGCACCTTCTGTAGCCAACGAGTTTCCGAACGAACTCCTCCTCAAAAGTCGAACGTAGGCATCTCAGTTTTCAGGAGATATCCAACATGATGACCCGGGATGAAATCCGTGAGTTGGCAGCTTTTCAAGCGGACGAAACCAAGGGCGCGTGCGCGCTCAGCTTTTACTTCCAACCCGATCCTCCGCAGGACCGTTCCCACCGCCGCGAGGCGATTGTCGCGAAAGATGTGGTCAAGCAGGCCCTCAAGAGCGCCGTCGCGCAAGGAAAGAACGGACCATTGCATGCCGACCTGGACCGCGTTCTCGAGGTGGCGACGAATCTGCACGGCCATGCTCGGGGAAAGGCAGTCTTCGCCTGTTCCGCTCATAACTTCTGGAAGGAATTTGACTTACCCCCGCGTCTGGGTACGACCCGCATTTATCTGCAATCACAATTTCAGTTGAAGCCTTTGGCCGCTCTGCTGGGAGCGCAACCCACACTCTGTGTCGCGATGGTCGATCGCCAGCGCGCTCGATTCTTTGATCTGCGGCTCGACAACCTGCGCGAGCATCAGGGCATCGTCCACATGCTTTCCCGCAACGGCGCAAGCTATGGCTACAACGGCTACGAAGGCGGGCACGCCGAGCGCCGCGTGTCGGAAGAAGCGCTGCACCACTTCAAGGCGGTTGCCGAGCGGCTGCGCACCGATCGGGAGAAAGGTGTCTGGGAGCGGCTCATCGTCGGCTGCCAGGAAAGTAACTGGCCCGAATTCGAGGCGCACCTGCATCCTGACGTCCGGCAGCGTGTGATTGGCCGCTTCTCGGCCGACGTCGCCAGCGTCTCCAACGAGGAGATTCGCGACCATGCAAACTCCGTCCTCAATCATTGGATCGTGGAGCGCGGCCGCTCAAAAGCCAGCGAAGCTCTGGACCTCGCCAAAGCCAACGGACGCGGCGTCACCGGCCTTCGCCGGGTGCTGCAGGCACTGGAGACCGGGGAAGTACAGACTATCTTCCTCAGCGATAACTATTCGGCGCATGCCGTCGCGTGCTCGAATTGCGGCCATATCGACGCCCACATGATCCCGACGTGTGTCGCCTGCGGAAAGCCCACGCGGGAGCTGAGCGACGTGAGTGACGCTATCATTCCCATCGCCATCCGACGGGATATTGAGCTGTTCTATCTCAAGGATCACGCCGAACTGGACCGTGCCGGAAACATTGCCGCGCTGCTGAGGTTCCGCGCCGATCAGAATCGGACGGGGCAGATCGCGGTGGCCTCGTAGAGTGTGAGAAGTCAGATCGTAGAAAGCGCCGACGCCGCCACCGCCGCTGAGTTGAAGCTGGATTATCGCCGGGGGAGATCCAGCAGGACCACATCCGAGCGTGACAGTCCCGGTGACTTCGCAGAGCATACGGGCAGTGTGATCCACACTCTGTGGAATCAGATTGTGAATGCGGTGAGTCAATAATGAACAGGCGAATGAGCTTCTTAATGTTTGGTCTGGTGTTGCTCGGTGGTACCTGTTCTCTGGCGGCCGACACTACCCCAGAGATAGCCTGCGCGAAGTTCGCGAGTGACGGGACCATGGCTGGAGTTTCAATCCAGAGCGGTGGCCTGCACCTGCACCTTGTCAGCGAAAGCAAGTCTAAAGATGCTTCTACCAGAGAGGTCAGCCCCGATGCGTCGAACTGCGACCTGTTTTTCTCGGCTGACGGTCAGTTTCTCGCAATCGGAACCGAACGCGCGGTGAAGAATAGCTGGAATGTGCATGTTCATGTGTGGGATGTTCGCAAAAGTGAGTGGCATAGCCAGTTCGACGTTGACCCTAAACCGGGGCTAGCGGGCTACGTTTCGCTAGCAGGCTTTTTCCAGAGGGAAAACAAACTCATCATCACTGGAAGGCAAGACGATACGCGAGGCGCTCCGCTGACTTCCATGTTGGTTAGCATGGAGGGCAAAGCACTAGATGGGCCGGGCTATCCTCGGGAATCCCCAGCTGAGGTGGATGCGGAAGGAAATCGAGCATGGAGTTCCAAGGGAACAGACGGATGCGTCATGTCCTCCACCTCTTTGATAGGAACCTTAGTCAGAGGCTCAGAGGTAACCCGACCCGCGATTCAAGGGAACTGTGTTGGACCATCACCGGTAGGATTCCCTGGACGAAATACCATCATCGGAGTTGTTGCAGATGGGGATGGTAAAACGTGGGCGTGGAGCGTGTCGGTAGACACGAAAAAGAGTACGAAAACCTCGCTTGCTGCCCCGTCCAAGGATCTCGCGGACAAGTGGGTACAGGCCACTGTCCAGCCCTTTCTGTCAATCTCTCCAGATGGACAGGTTTTTGCAGTCCAACGCACAAGTACGCATTGGAGCCACTTCGATAACCCTAGGGCAACCGTAAACGAACTGATTGTGGTCGGAGTTGAACCGCTGCGATTCCTACAGGTAGTGAAGCCCAAATCGTGCTCGTCAGTGAGCGCCTTTGCTGTTAATCATCGTGTCGGCAATGTGGAGGTGGCAGGTCGCTGGTGTGGCGGATGGAAAACTGACACCGTAGCTATACCGCAAAACAGTGGCATTCGTACCGACCCGAAGGACCGAACCCAGCCTACGCCTACGACGCGCTAGCCTGTACGTACGACTTCTTATCCCAAGATGCACTCTTTCCCTACAAGTACACCGGCAAAGAACGCGATAGCGAAACCGGGCTCGACTACTTCGGGGCCAGGTATAATGCTTCCAGCCTCGGGCGCTTTATGACGCCCGATCCCATCTTCATCACCAAGAAGCGCATCAGGGATCCCCAGCAATGGAACCTCTACTCCTACGTTAGGAATAACCCCATCAATCTCACGGACCCGACAGGACTCGACTTCAGTCAGACCTGCTCAAAGAACAACGGCACAACGTGCCAGGGCGGCTACGTGTACTACAAAGACGAGAATGGGGATTACCAGAAAACGGTTATCAAGAGCGATGAGAAAGGAAATCTTACGGATCAGAGTGGCAACAAATATACCGGAACCTTTGACGGCAAGAGTGTGACTTTCGCCGATGCGAAGGGAGCGAAGTCCACCGGATCGTGGATTCAGGGAAGCGGTGCTACCAGCGGCATAACGGGAGGCGGGAAGCTAGATAGTCGTTTCAGCTTCACGTTCGAGAATCATGTGATTCTCGAACGGCAGAAACCCTTTTCACTGGCCCTATAGAAAGAACCGTTTGGACAGGCGTTTTCAGTGTGGATTTTGGAACAGGCCTCCGGGTCCTTCAGCCCTGGCCACCACGGCGCCGCAATCCCTGCAGATCAAATGCGGGTGGCTGCACGCGGCGACCCCTTCGTGCGTGTAGAGTGTCTTCCGCCCATCCACAATTTCTCTGGCGAGGCCGCACGCAATCATGAGCTTGATCGTGCTGTAAACGACCCCCAGAGAAACTCCGACGTCCGCTTGCTTCACTGCGTATAGCAATTCGAGGCTCGTCATTGGCTTCGTGCTGCCCATGAAGACGCGCAGTACAGTGGTTCGGTGCGTGCTCCGTTTCATCCGAACGCTTCGCAGGTATGCCTCAAATCTCCGCTCGATTTCGACAGTCATTTACTTTTCCTTTCAGCCTTGGTCAGCGCCTGCTCGCGTTCGTATTCGATCAGGAGTTGCAGAGCTTTTTCGGCTGGGATCCCCAGCTGTTCCGCCAGCTTTGAGATCCGGAAAAGGGTCTGCTCAGGCGTTTCTCCCTTCTTCGGCGCGCTCGATTCCTTGACAGGTCGGGCTCGGCTCACCGAGCTGATGCTATCCACGCCCAACCTCAAGGCAGGCAGGCGGACATGCGAATAAACCTTGCGAAGCATCTGCGGTGAAACGTGGCCTGCGATCTTGAGTACAACCTGCTCGGGATTCTTCTCGGCCAGCCGTGTCAATGCGTGATGGCGCAGATCGTAAGGCCGGAGTTTGACACCTGCAGCCGCACACATTTCCGTCCATGCGCCTCGCGGCCAGTGGCCGTGCCGCGTCGGATCGTATTCACCGGTACGCACTCGAAAAGGGACAAGATAGTGCTCCGGATGGCTGGCGCCGCGCGACTTCGCCAGCGCGATCAAGCCTCTCGCTGCGGCGATGGCGTCGGAGTTCAATGGCACTTCGCGGACGCGATGGCTGTTTTTGATGTTCTCATGAATGTAAATCCGCGCGGTCTCGGGATCGTCCGCAAAGACATCGCAGAAACGAAGGCCGAGAAGTTCAGCGGGACCGGCTGCCGTATTGGCCGAAAGCAACGCGAGATAGTAAGCGCCCGCCCAATTAGGATTCATCCGTCCAGCTTCGAACAGCTTCCGCTCGATTCCATGCAGCTTGTGGCCATCGCGGCAAACATCGAAGAGACGTTCGGCATCGAACTGCCCCTGACCTTCGTAGTCGCTCGCTGTCCGTGCCGAGATGAATGGCCGCCTGCTGTCTAGCCAAATTGTTCCAGCTTCATATAGCGGCATCTTGCCGAGATCCTTACACTCGGTTAGTTCCTCAAGGCGAACCGCGGATAACTGGCGCACTGCCTTGCTCGTGATCGGGCTGCCGTTTGCGTTAGACATTGGGCACCACCTAAGTCCTTTGTTTTACCGTTAGCACTAATTAGTGCTAACGGAGAATGGCCGGCGCAGCGGTCGAGCGGCGTAGCTTGGCTCTTTCCCGCGAGCGCCGATTCGCTTCCCTCGCTTTCTGTTGATGGAGCGCGCAGCGGAGCTGTTCTGGCACAGCGATCTGAGCGCATTCCAAACACTTTCCTTCCGTCGATTGACGTTGTTTCGCGCGTTGCCGTGAGCGTCGGCGTGCCTCACCCGCTCGAATCAGATGGCGCTCACAACGGGTTCTGCCATCCACTGCCGGGGTTG
>JAIQFZ010000099.1 GCA_020073015.1 Terriglobia bacterium
GTCAACCGCCGCTACCTGATGGGCCTCGACCCCGACCGGCTGCTGCACACCTTCCGCCTCAACGCGGGCCTGCCGTCGTCGGCGGAGCCCATCGGCGGATGGGAAGCGCCGGAGAACGAGCTGCGCGGCCACTTCACCGGCCATTACCTCTCGGCTTGCGCGCTGTCGTCGGCGAGCCTGGGCGACGCCGAGGTGAAGGCGCGCGGCGACCTGATGGTGGGCGAGCTGGCGCGCTGACAGCACGCGCTGGGCAACGGCTACCTGAGCGCGTTCCCGGAGGAGTACTTCGACCGGCTGCGCGCGGGCCGCCCGGTGTGGGCGCCGTTCTACACCCTGCACAAGATCATGGCCGGCCTGCTCGACATGCACACGCTGGCCGGCAGCGCGCAGGCGCTGGACGTGCTCAAGGGAATGGCGCGCTGGACCGCGGGCTGGGCGCAGCCGCTGGGTGACGACGCCATGGCCCGCGTGCTCGAGCGCGAGTACGGCGGGATGAACGAGCTGCTCTACAACCTGTCGGCCGTGACCGGCACCGCGTGGTACGCCGACCTGGCGCACCGCTTCGATCACGAGCGCATCTTCGGACCGCTGGCGGCGGGCCGCGACGAGCTGAAGGGCCTGCACGTCAACACCACCATCCCCAAGATCATCGGCGCCGCGCGCCGCTGGGAGCTGACCGGCGAGCCGCGCTACCGGAACGTGGCGGAGTACTTCTGGCGCGAGGTCTCGACCCGCCGCGACTATGCGACCGGCGGCACCAGCAACGGCGAGGGCTGGAACACCGAGCCCGGCGTGCTGGCCGCCGAGCTCTCGAGCGAGTCGCAGGAGTGCTGCACCAGCTACAACATGCTCAAGCTCACCCGCCACGTGTTCGACTGGACGGCGGAGGCCGCCGCCGCCGACTACTACGAGCGGCTGCTGTGGAACGGAATGGGCGTGCGCGAGCCGTCGCGATCGAGCATGTCGTTGACGCCACTTTCGATGTCAACGATGAGGGGCACCTCGACCATCATGAGGTTCAGTTCTTTGCAAAGATTGTCCTCGATGTAGCGCTTGACTTGAAAAATGGCTTGCTGAGTTTCGCGCCGGTCGAGCAGGGAACGGTAATCGCTGGGCAGAACTTGTTCGAGTTCTGTGTAGTCGCCGATTCCGGGCCCGGCCAGATCGGCCTTCTTGTCATAGGTGAGAGTCGTCATGAAGCCCTCCGCGTAGGGAACAACGAAATTGGACATACTTATGGAGTAACTGAGGACGGGCGGGTGCGCTGTGACGCGGCGCACAGGAGGGTGTGCGGGGAGAACAGGTTTCAGCCGTCAGCCATCAGCCGTCAGGTAACCCTTACTTTCGGCGGGCGGGATGCGTCCTGAAAAGTGAACGTAATCTTTTCGCCTTGGCGCACATTGCCTACTAACGCCGGGCGGAAGCAGGCGATACAGGTGCCATCGGGATGACGGACGCTGGGATAGACGATTCCCGCCGATCCTTTGTTTAGCACGTCGGCGGCTAAACGCTGGGACGCGCGATAGCTGGCGGGATCGAGGCAATCTTCGAATCCGTGGGTGTTGCGGAGATCGTGGAACTCAGCGCGGAAGTCGGCCAGGTAGTCACGATAGGAGACGGTTTCCTTTTCCTTCCAGTCAGTCTCGCGCAGACCCTGGGCGTAGTGGTAGGCGGCTTCGACTTGCGCGGTTTTCCGCGCGAGGCCCGCATACCAGGCGCCGCGGTAGCCACTGCTGAAGCGACTGCCGCCGGGACGGGCGTAGGCGAAGGCGGCGTTAATGATGTGGTAATTGGGAACTCCGAAAACCAGTTCGTGAACCGTAATACCGGGAAGCAGGTTGGCCTCGGCGCTGACCCTGTCGTTGGTGGCGCCCTCGAGCTGCAGCAGGTGGTCGAACTGCGACTGGGGCAGGCCGAGACGGGCCAGCATGCCATCGCCGTCCTCCGCGTAGCGCGTGAGAATCAGGCGGTGCGTGTTGTTGCGCGCAAGATAGGTTGTCCTGGGACGCACTACAGGCCACCCCGGCGCGCGTCGAGCAACTGGCGCACGCGGATCATGGTGGGCACTCCGCCTTTCAGCATGCCGGCGAGCGGGGATTCGCCGCCGAAAATCGGATTCGTGTTCGGCCGCTGCACCCAGGCGTCGGCAAGCTTGGTACTGTACAGGACGTTTAACGCCTTGAAGATGCCGACCAGCAGGGAAATGCGGGTGAGCTTGTCCTGGCCTAGCGTCTTCGGGGCGCTTTTGAGTTGATAGAACGAGCCGTTGGAAATGCCCCCCAACAATGCGCGGGCGTCTTCGTCGCGCAGCTTCCAGTGGTCGGCGAGGCTGAAGAAGGCGCGGATCGCGGCCGGGCTCAGCTTTTCCTGCACTTCGCGGTCGGAAAGATCAGCGGGACGCTCCCAGCGGATGCCGGGAGTCTGGCCGGGGTCGGAAGCGTGGGTGAGGGTGTCTCCAAACATGTACTTAATATACTACATATTTGGAATAGCTAACAATGGGAAAGAAACTGCAGATCCCTCGCTACGCTCGGGATGACAATTCGCTTCTTCATGGGGATAACGGAGTGGCGCTTGGGACGGGACGGGCGAAGACGCCCGTCGCTCCACCGGTCTTGTATGGTTTCTGATCCTTCTAGTGGCAGAAGCGTTGCAGTTTGGGTGGAGGTACGGTGGGATATTCGTCGAACTCGCCATTCCACCCGGTGCAACCCCGGGAGTTTACGGCGCGGATAACCGTCTGCTCGAGGTCGCGGGCCCTCGCCTTGGCATCGGAGATCTGTGCGAGGGTGAGATCGCCTTCGATCTCGCTAAGATCGGTACCGGCGATGGTGTAGTGGGCGTCGAGCGCGATGGTGAACCAGACGTAGGCGTTGAAGCGATCCCGCGGGATGCCGCGGCCATCTTTCAGAGTTTTGGCGTAGAAGTACTGCGCTTGCGGCAGGCCTTGCTCGGCGGCGATTTTGTACAGGGCCGGAGCCTTGATGTAATCGCGGTCGGCCATGACGCGGCCCAGGTAATAGGCACCGAATGGGTTGTTTTGCTGGGCGGCCGGCTTCAGCCATTTCTGCGCTGCGTCCCAATCACGGGGCGAACCGCCGCCAAGAAAGTAGCGGCGTCCGGCGAGCCACGAAGCGAGCGGATCGCCTTGCGCGGCGGCTTTGCGATACAGATCCAGAGCCCGGCTCTGGTCGCCGGGAACAAACGTTCCGGTCTCGTAATAATAGGCCAGGGCAATCTGGGCGGGACCGTAGCCAAGATCGGCCGAACGCCGAAAATACTCGATGCCATCCAGGTCGTTGCGGGACGGACCGACGCCGGTGATGGCGTCCATACCGCGCTCGTAAAGACTTTCCGGAGAACCGCTCTGGGCGAACGAAAAGACGCTCGCCAGCGCGAGCAGAATTAGACAGATGGTTCGGCGCATGTGGAGGTCCTGGGAAAAGTATAGGAAACGGTTGGACCGGTGTAGAGTTACGAAAGTCCGATCCTTAACCGCTCCGGACGCAAAGAGTGTGCTGGCGTTTCTATTTCAATTTTTCTGCGCACTCTGCGATTTCCGCGGTTAGATTTCTAGACCAGGAGGGCGATGATGGTCGGGGCGGCGTCCGATCCGGTGGCAGAAGTTGTGTTCTATGCGGTCATTGGCTGCTGGTGCATTTTCCTGATCACCTTTGGCCTGCGTGCCCGCCGGGCGAAGAGTCAGGAGACCAAACGCGATCGAACCGCGATGGCCGGACTCTTTCTGCAGTCGGTGGGCTACTTCGCCGTTTGGCTCTCTCTGCTGCGAAGGGAGCAATTCTCGGCGATTGTGCCGATGCCACAATTTGCGGAAGTGGTGCTCGCCGTGTTGACCGTGGCCATGGCCGCTGCTTCGGTGTGGCTGGTGAATGCGGCGTCTCGGCGGCTCGGGAAGCAGTGGGCGCTGGCCGCGCGACTGGTGGAAGGGCACGACCTCATCAGCGACGGCCCCTATCGCCTGGTTAGGAATCCGATCTACACGGGAATGTTCGGCCTGCTGCTGGCGACCGGGCTGGCGATGAGCCGGTGGACGACCTTGCTGGCCGCCTCTGCGGTGTTTGTTGTCGGCACCCTGATTCGTATTCGCAGCGAAGAAAAATTGTTGCGGCAGGCGTTTGGCGCGGCGTTCGATGAGTATGCTCGCAAAGTACCGGCGCTGATTCCGGGGATTTACTAGCCGTCCGCTGGGTGTGTCCAATCTGCGAAAAAACTCTTTCCCGCAATCCCAGCTTCGATTTCCGTGTTTATGCGCGCGGCGCTCACAGTAAATGGTTGTTTCGTCAGGCGGCTTCCCGGCAGGCCAACCTCGTCCTCCTGGGGCGCATCCTAAAGCAGAGATCAGCCCCGCGCCTTCCTGCGTCTGCCACTCCGTCTTGCAGCGAAGGGCGCGGCTGACGTTGGTCAACTGACCCCGGAGACGGAGGAAAAATGAAGCGTTTTGCTTTGTCGGCGGTGCTCGTTCTCTGTTTTGCCAGCCCGAGTTTCATCTCTGCCCAAGCCCTGAAGGGTGACCACGTGGAAGTGGGCGCTTTTGCAGATTATTTCCACGTGGACCGCACCAGTCCGAGCCTCAACTATGCGGGTCTTGGGGGCCGACTGGCTTTTAACCTGCGTCCCAGTGCTCAGATCGAAGCGGAAATGGCCTACGACTTCGACCGGAGCTATACCAACACCTTCACCAACGGAGTCACGCAGGAACTCGTGCCGTCGAAAACGCACGTCTTGCATGCGTTGTTCGGTCCCAAATTCCAGACCGGGTCGGGACGGTTTCGCCTTTTCGTTACCGGCAAAGCGGGGCTTATCAGCTTCACTACCAATACTCAAAACGCGCCAGAAGGATTCAAGAGCGCTCTGGGCGCAGTCGGCAACGGCAACGCCAAATTTGCTCTCTACCCGGGAGGTGGGGTCGAAGGATTTGTGGGGCCGGTCGGACTGCGTCTGGAAGTGGGTGACGACGTCTACTTCGATAACGGGGCACGCAATAATCTGCGCGTGAGCTTCGGTCCAACCCTTCGCTTCTAGATCGTGGAAGGATTGTCCTTGGGGTGCGGGCAGAGCCTGCCCTGAGCGAAGCCGAAGGGAATGCCCGCACCCCACGGCCACGGCTACGAATAGCGCGCGCGCAAAAAATCCCCGATTGCGGAGTACGCCGTCGCCAGCGTCTTTTCATCGGGCAGGAACACGATGCGGAAGTGTTTGGTGCCGGGACGCTGGCCGAAGCCGGAGCCGTGCACGACCATCACGTGTTTCTGCCGGATGAGTTCGCGCACGAAGATTTCGTCGTCTTCGGGAATGTCGAGGCTGGGGTAGGCGTAGAAAGCGCCGCGCGGCGCTACGCAGCTTACCCGCGGAGTCTCGGTGCACCACTTCATAGTCAGATCGCGGCGGGAGCGAAGCTTGCCTTTGACTTCGAGCAGGTGGTCTTGCGGACCTTCCAGCGCAGGCTTGATGGCGTACTGCTCGGGGTGATTGGCGCACAGGCGCGAGCGCAGCAGTTTGTTGATGCCTTCCAGGTAAGGCTTCATCACCGACGCTTCACCACTGGCGATGCCCCATCCAATGCGCCATCCGGGAGCGAGGTAGTTCTTCGATAACCCGCCGAAGGTGATGACGGGCACATCGGGTGCTACCTTGGCCATGGCGACGTGCGGATCGTCGTCCATGATGAGCTTGTCGTAGATCTCGTCGGCAAAGATCACCAGGTTGTGCCGGCGGGCGAGGTCGGCAATCTGTTCCAGCATCGGGCGCGTGCATACGGACCCGGTGGGATTGTTGGGATTGATGAGCACAATGCCACGCGTGCGCGGCGTAATTTTCTTCCTGATGTCGTCGAGATCAGGCTGCCAGCCGTTTTCTTCATGCAGATAGTAAGCGTTCAAGCCAATGTCGAGCTTGGCCAGCACCGCGGAGTAGAGCGGGTAGTCGGGACAGGGCGTGAGCAGGTTGTCGCCGGGATTGAGCAGCGCGGTCAGGCAGAGATCTACAGTCTCGCTCACGCCGGTGGTGACGAACACGTCCTGAATGCTGGTGATGCCCTTGCGCGCGGCTTCCCCGCGAATGGCATCGAGCGCTTCTTTCACGCCTGAGGAGGGCGAGTAGCCGTTCTTACCGTCGCGCATGGCTTTGTGGACGGCCTCGATCATGTGAGCGGGCGTGTGGAAATCGAAGGTGAGCGGGTCGCCGATGTTGAGCGGAAGAACCTTGTGTCCCTGCCGGGTGACTTCGTCGGCGACGCAGGCCAGGTCGCGGATGGCGTAGCGGACGTTTTCGAGACGCGCCGCTGGGGTAATTTCACGGGCTTGAGTTACGGGCATGTGAGCCTCAAACAAGATCGTTCACCACCGAGACGCTGAGGACGACGAGACTTTCCTGATTGTATTTCTCGGCGCACTCTGCGTCTCGGCGGTCGATTTTCTTACTCCACACGATCGATCTGCGCTTTTTGCAGCGTGTCGGAGAAGTCGACGTAGACCGCTTTCCACTCGGTGTAGAAGTCGATTGCGCCGATGCCGCCTTCGCGGTGTCCGTTGCCGGTGGCCTTGGTGCCGCCGAAGGGCAGGTGAACTTCCGCGCCGATCGTGGGAGCGTTGATGTAGGTGATCCCGGCCTCGAGGTCGCGGACGGCGGCGAAGGCTTTGTTCACATCTTTCGTGTAGAGCGCTGACGACAGGCCGTATTCGATGTTGTTGGCGATCTCGATGGCACTCTCAAGGTCGTCGCACGGGATGATCGAGACCACGGGGCCGAAGATTTCTTCCTGCGCGATGCGCATCTTCGGATCGACTTCCGTGAACACGGTCGGCTCGATGAACCAGCCGTGCTGGTAGTCGCCCTTGTCCAGACGGTTGCCGCCGCAGACTAGCTTGGCGCCTTCCGACTGGCCGATCTCGATGTAGTCGAGGTCGGTCTTGAGCTGGTTCTCGTTTACCGCCGGACCCATCTCCACCGTCTCGTCGAGGCCATTGCCGACTTTGATCTTTTTCGCCCGCGCTACGAAGTGCTCGACGAACTCCTGGTAGACGCCTTTTTGCACGATGATGCGGCTGGTCGCCGTGCAGCGCTGGCCGGTGGTGCCGAAGGCGCCCCAGAGCCCGCCTTCAATGGCCAAGTCGAGGTTGGCGTCGTCGAGCACAATCATGGGATTTTTGCCGCCCAGTTCGAGCGAGCAGTGCTTGAAGCTCTGGGCGGCAGTCGCGCCCACAATCTTGCCGACCGCGGACGATCCGGTCAGCGAGATGGCGCGCACCGTCGGATGCTCGGTGAGCGGGGTGCCGACCTCTGAGCCGAATCCGGTCACGATGTTGATGACGCCTTTGGGGACGCCCGCGTCAGTGAGCGCCTGCACCAGGTTGAATGTAGAGAGTGGAGTATCCTGCGCGGGCTTAATGACGCAGGCGTTTCCGCAGACGATGGCGGGCAGCAGTTTCCACGAGGAAATTGCCATCGGGAAATTCCACGGCGTGATCATGCCGCACACGCCGATCGGCTGGCGGACGGCCATTGCGAACTTGTTGGGCAACTCCGAGGGAACGGTCGGACCAAACAGGCGACGGCCTTCGCCAGCGTTGTAGTAGGCGGCGTCGATGGCTTCCTGCACGTCGCCGCGGGTCTCTTTCAGAACTTTGCCCATTTCGCGGGTCATGTCGCGGGCGTGGTCTTCCTTGCGCTCGATCAAGATTTCGGCAGCGCGGAAGACGATTTCAGCGCGGCGCGGTGCGGGGACGAGGCGCCACTTGGCGAAGGCGCGTTTGGCGGCGTCCACTGCGGCATCCACATCGACTTTGTTCGAGCGCTGGAAGATGGCCACTACCTCGCGCGTGTCGGCAGGGTTGCGGTCCTCGAAGGTCCGTCCGGTGACGGATTCCACCCATTCGCCGTCGATGAAGTTCTTGAAGACCCGGGTCTTGGTGGTACCGCCCAGTATTGCCGGGCCAGTCATGGTATCGGTCGCCATAAGTCCTCCTGGGACTAGTGCAGAATCTCCATGCTAACAACCGGGGTGGAAGGGGGCAAGGCGGCCTTGTTTCCAATCGGCGGTCGCGCGCTGGTGCGTAGGGAGGGCTGGTCAACGGCTGCCATGGTGCCTCCGTCTCGGCCTGGGTCACTTTCGTAACCGTCACCCCCCATGACCCAAGTTCATTACCCATCCAAGCAGGGATATGATTGTCATAGTTTGAGAAGTATCCCGTATTCTCAGAATTTCGAATCAGGTTGGCGAGTTCGTGTCGAATAGTCCGAAGCCGGGCATTTACGTTGCTTGGAAAACGGTGACGTACCGCAGCGTGCTGGTGGCGTTGCTGGGTGTGGCGCTGCTCGTTGCGGCCATCATGCACCTGGCGTTCCCGCAATTCACGGACTCGACGGTGAAAGCGGCGGGGCGTTTGTCGACTGGCTTGCTCGAGAGAGTCGCGGGCCTTGCGCCGCCCATCAAAGGCCTTTCGGCGGCCGTTTCCCAGCAGGCCCACTTCACGGCCCTGGATGGCACGATCCGGGTGCGGAAGGGCAACGGGAATTCGTGGATCAATGCCGACTACAGCGTCCCGCTGGAAAAAGGCGACGTGGTCCAGACCGGCGCCGAGGGCATGGCGAAAATTGTCTTCAACGATGGGACGAACTATACGGTCAAACAGGATTCGCTGATCGTGATCGAGGAGAATTCGGCCAACGAGCAGCAGCAGACCAATGTCGCCGTCGCCGTGACGACCGGAACGGTTGATTTGACCACCGCGACGTATGTGCAGGGTTCGAAATCGCAGGTGATTGTTGCGGGCGCCAAGGCCTCGCTGGCTCCGGATTCGTCCGCCATGGTGCACAACGATCCCAAGGCCGACCAGCACGAAATTTTGGTGAAGAAAGGCAGCACCGACGTCGAGCGCAATGGCGAGGTGGTTCGGTTGTCGAACTGGGAGAAGGTGAACTTCCAGAACGACTCGAAGACCATGGAACGCGGAAAGGAAATCGGACCACCCACTCCGATTGCGCCGGGCAACATGATGCCGGTGTTTATCAATCCCGGCGAGAAATCCAAGGAAGTGGAGTTTTCCTGGACGCCGATGGCGAACGCCGCCGGGTACCGGCTGCGGATTTCGCACAATCCGTATTTTTCATCCTTGCTGCTGGATCGCAAGGTGGAGAGCCCGAACGTAGTGGTCACCGGCTTGGCGCAGGGTGCTTACTACTGGTCGATTGTGTCGTACGACGCGGGCGGCAAGGAATCGGTGGAAAGCGAAAAGAACCGGTTCACGATCATCGCCAGAACCAACGAAAAGGTGGAAATGTCGCTGGACCTGGATCCTTTTGTCCAACACGGGCATGTCATCGAGGTGACCGGCAAGACCGAAGCCGGGGCGCGCGTGATGGTCAACGGCAAGGAAGTGCCGATTGTGGGCGACGACGGGTCGTTTCACTACTTCACCCCGCCGCTGCCCAACGGGGAAAACCTGATCACGGTCACCGCGCAGAATTCCAAGGGCGGGGTTAACACGCGCCAGGAAAAGGTCGTTCTTCAGTGAGGGATTTGATGCTCAGAACAACCGGCACACGGATAAAGTCCTGTTGGCCTGCGCATCCAGTTAGAATAGAAGGTACCAGGGACAACCTCTCGCTCCGAAACTACGGGAAGCTCCAGCTTCCGGGTTCGAGGTGAGGTCCCAAGAGAGAGAAGCATTTCCATGTCAAACAACGGATTTCATAACGGTTCGTCGCGCTCCCACAATCTTCGTTCCCTGTTCAGCATGTTCTCGAGCGATCTGGCGATCGATCTGGGGACGGCCAACACACTGGTGTACGCGCGCGGCAAGGGCATCGTGGTCAACGAACCTTCCATCGTCGCGCTGAACAAGAACACCAACGAGGTGGAAGCGGTCGGCAAAGAAGCCAAAGAAATGCTGGGGCGCACACCAGGCAACATCGTGGCCATCAAGCCCATGAAGGACGGCGTCATCGCCGACTTCAAGGTCACCGAGAAGATGTTGAACTATTTCATCCAGAAGGCGCACAACCGCAAGATGCTGGTGCATCCGCGGATCGTGATCGGCGTGCCGTCGGAGATCACGCAGGTGGAGAAGCGCGCGGTCATGGACTCCGCCTATCGCGCCAAGGCGAGCGAGGTGCATCTGGTGGAGCAAGCTATGGTGGCGGCCATTGGCGCCGGGCTGCCGATTACCGAGCCCAGCGGCAACATGGTCGTCGATATCGGCGGCGGCACCACCGACATTGCCGTCATCTCTCTGAGCGGCATCGTCTACTCGCGTTCCGTGCGCATGGCCGGCAACCAGATGGATGAGGCCATCATGAACTACCTCAAGCGGAAATATAACCTGCTGGTCGGCGAACGGACCGCCGAGACGATCAAGATGGAAATCGGTTCTGCTTATCCGCTTGATAAGCCGCTGACCATGGAAATCAAGGGCCGCAACTTGATCGAGGGCGTGCCCAAGACCATCACCGTGGACGACAGCGAAATCCGCGAAGCGCTCAGCGAATGCGTTTCGACCATCATGAACGCAATCCGCGTGGCCTTGGAGCGTACGCCGCCCGAACTCTCGGCCGACATCAGCGACCGCGGCATTGTCCTGACCGGCGGAGGCGCGCTGCTGAAGAATCTCGACAAGCGCATCCGCGAGGAAACGGGCCTGCCGGTTTCGATTGCGGACGATCCGCTGTGCAGCGTGGTGCTCGGCACAGGCAAAATGCTGTCGGACTTCAAGCTGCTGCGCAAGATTTCGATCGAGTAAGAGCTGCGAGTGGCGAGAAGCGATTCCCGGTTTCTCTCGCTGGGTTCGGTCGTCCTTCCGGGACTTGGTCGATCCCGCGTCCTGGTCCCAGCGCTGAAGCGCTGGGCTAAACTGGATCGCCGCTGGAAGCGGCTGAAGTTGCGATGCGACAGACAGCGCCAGCGAAATCCGCCAGCGTGGCACTGTTCCGCAACTTACCCCTCAACCCTCTCAGCTGAGAACTGAGAAGTGACAACTGAGAACTGGTTTATGGAATCCGTCCTTGGCCGCTACCGCAACCTGATCGTGCTGGTGGGAGTGTTGTTTGCGCAGGTTCTGGGGCTGGCAGTGCAGGTCAAACGCACGAACGACATTGAATCCACGCGGCTGATCCGCGTCTGGGCGGTGGGCGCGGTCGCTCCCTTCGAAAAAATGCTGCTCTGGGTGCAGACCACCACCGGCGGCGTCTGGCATAACTATTTCTATCTGCGCGGCGTGCGCGCCGAGAACCGCGCCCTCAAGCAGGAGATCGAGCGCATGCGCCTGGAGCAAGTACGCATGACCCAGGACGCCGATCAGGCCCGGCGTCTGCAGTCGCTCCTCGCTTTCAAGGAACAATTCATCTCGCAGACGGTAGCGGCCCAGGTGATTGGATCGAGCGGCAGCGAGCAATCGCGCGCCGTGTACATCGACAAGGGCGAGAACGCCGGCATCAGGCCCGACATGGCGGTGATCACGGCGGACGGAATCGTCGGCAAAGTGCTGCACGTGTACCGGTCCACTGCGCTGGTGCTGCTGATCAACGACCAAACCAGTGGCGTCGGGGCGATTCTCGAAAAGTCGCGCTTGCAGGGCATTCTGCGCGGCACGCCGGCGGGAGAAATTGTGCTGGAGAAGGTGATGAGCGACGAGACGGTGCCCGTCGGAGAATTGGTGCTCACCAGCGGCGGCGACCGCATTTTTCCCAAGGGCCTGCCGGTCGGACGGGTCACCCGCGCTTCGCCTGGAAGTGACCTGTTTCTCAATATACGTGTGAAGCCGGCCATCAGCTTGAGCCGGCTGGAGGAAGTGCTGGTCGTGACCAAGATCGATGAGCGGCAGGCGGAACCGGAACGCTCCGGCACAGCCCGCGCGGCCGACATCCTGGCCGAGCGCTTGCCGACTGTTCCTCCCAAGCCGGAGACTGCTGCAGGCGGAGCGACCAGTCCGGGGGCGTCGGCACCGTCCACTCCCGACTCATCTGCCAAGCCTGCGGCTGATGCCAGGCCGAAGGGTTCGCCCCCTGCTCCGGCTACCAATGGTCCTGCTGCGGCGGTACGCAAGGCCGTCATGCCAGCGCCCTCCTCTGCCAGTGACATCCCAAAGGCGGCTGCTACCAGTGGGGTGAAGACTTCCCCCAAGCCCGCGAAACCCGTGGTCGAACCAGAACCGCAACCCGCGGCACAGGACGCCCCGCAATAACGTGGCCATCACCTACACATCAGGAGAACAGGTTGAGGTTTACCGCTTCAGCATTCCCGCCACCATCCTGATTCCTCTGGCGGCCATCTTCCTGCAGGCGTGGTTGCCGCTCAAGCTGCATTTCTTCTCGGTGTTCGACCTTCCACTGCTGGTCACAATTGGGTTCGCGACGGCGCGCCGCAGCCAGCTCGCCGGTCTGTTTACCGGGGGCTTGATCGGCTTGCTGCAGGATGCGCTCACCCACCAACCGATCGGGCTGTACGGAATCTCGAAAACGGTGGTGGGATTTGGCGCTTCCTCGCTCGGCATCAAGCTGGACGTGGAAAATGCGGGAGCGCGCTTCCTGCTCACGATTGCCTTCTACGTCGTCCACGAAATCATTTACTTCACGATCGCGCGCGGCCTGGTCAGCCTGCACATGGAATGGAGTTGGTCGCGCGAGCTCCTGTCCGGACTCGCGAACGCTTTTCTGGGTGTCCTGCTGTACGCGCTGATGGATCGCGTGAAGCAGCGCAACTGACCCTTACCCTCGCATCGCAATCGCATAGGCCGTCGCGGCTGCCATCAAAGTGCCGCAGAAGTTCACAACCTCGTTGTTGATCCAGCCGCGCCGCTGCAACGTGGCTCCCAGCAGGCTATCTACGAGCATGCCGAAGATTCCGGCGGCGGCTTGGATCCAGAATTGAGCGTGTGGCACGATACCCGTGAGGGTGGCGATGGCGGCAATCGTCATCCCCGCAGCGACTCCAGAGAGCGTCCCGGCCAGCGTGATTCCGCCGTCGGTGCCGGCCGGAACCGCTTCCCAGGTCGTGATCAGAAGCGCGGTCTGGCGGAACGTCTGGCCGATCTCGCTGGCAACCGTGTCGGTGGCGGCTTCCGCGAGGGCGGCCACGGCCGCCGTCAACCACGCCCCACTTCCGGTGAGGCCGAACGTCACAGCACTGAGCGCGGCCACTCCCAGGTTGGCGGATATTTGCCAGCCGTTGCGTCCCTCGCGGCGTTCGGCGATGCCGAGCTGACGTTTGGTCCGGTACCCAAGGCGGGTCGAAAGCCAAGTCATCAGGAAGAGCGCACCGAGGGCGGCGAAGGCGCCAGGACCACCAACCGCAAACAAGAGGAGGCATGCCAGCCCGCCCGCCAGCGCTCCCGAGCGATTGACGCCCCGCAGCACACGGGCCACGACCGCGAAACTCAAGGTGATCGCGGCTACCACTGCCCACCTCTGTGGAGACGAGGCCCAGATGTGCATCAGGAGGTTCGACATCATTGTTTTTTTAATTCGCTGGCGGGGTTGCGGTTCCGCCCTCGACAACACTATATTTCGTATCCGGGTTCTCCAGGCCACGGCAGGTAGTGCTTGGCCTTTGGATACGGTCCGTAATCTGGCAGCAACCGTATCCACGAGGTTAGGCTACACTTCTGTACGCTTGCGGGGATTCTAATCTGGGTAGAGACGCGGCTTGCCGCGTCTCCTGTGCCGAGCAGAGACGAGGCAAGCCTCGTCTTAACGGGAAGCATCTGGAAGTTCCTGGGGTGAAACAATGGCGGCCTCCGTCTGGACTGGGTATCTGACATTTGGATTGATTTCCATGCCGGTGCGCCTTTTTTCGGGCGCGCGCAGCAGCGGCATTTCGTTCAACCAACTTCACCGCACGGACCACCAACGGGTGAAGCAGCAACTCATTTGCCCGGCGGACAACCAGGTCCTGGACCGCTCTGACATCATCAAGGGCTACGAGTACCGTAAGGATGAATACGTCATCATCGATCCCGAAGAGATCAAGAAGATCGAGCCCAAGACGGCCAAGACCATGGAGATCCTCGAGTTCGTGAAGTCCAGCGAAGTCGACCCGGTGTATTTCGAGTCTTCGTATTACATGGTTCCGGAAGAAGCCGGCCGCCGTCCTTACGCGCTGCTCACCAAGGCTTTGGAGGAAAGCGAATACTTTGCCATTGCCAAGCTCACCATGCACAACCGCGAGTACACGGTGTTCCTGCGTCCGCACAAAGGCGGGATGATGCTGCACACCATGTACTACGCCGAAGAAGTGCGCGAGGTCGAATCGTTTGGCGCTCCCGACGTGGAGATCAAAGAAGCCGAGATCAAAATCGCCCACCAGCTCATTGAAGCTCTGGCCGGAGAGTGGGACCCGGAAAAATATCAGGATACCTTCCAGGAGAATCTGAAAAAGCTGATTGCAATCAAACTCGAAGGCGGGG
>JAIQFZ010000100.1 GCA_020073015.1 Terriglobia bacterium
GGTGCCTTCGATTCCTCGCTGGTTTACGCGTACGCCGGCGTCGTGCCTGCTCATAAGACAGTGTCCGTGACTCTGAACTATCACGGTATGTAGGCCACCAGGGCGGCCCAGACAAGAACAGACTGATCGGGAAGGATACGAGGTCCCGTGAGGCGACTCCGGACTTGCTCGCAGCCAGCGGAGGCGGACGCGTGGTGACGCCGTCGGGGATGGTGCTGGACGGATCGAAAGATAAGATCAGCGCTCCTCCTG
The DNA here is from genome assembly GCA_020073015.1 of Terriglobia bacterium. Taxonomy (GTDB): domain Bacteria; phylum Acidobacteriota; class Terriglobia; order Terriglobales; family Acidobacteriaceae; genus Acidiflorens. The sequence continues at coordinate 253 of JAIQFZ010000100.1, forward strand.
TGCCGGACGCGGACCATGGAAACGAAGTTGATCCCGCGGTCGTGGATCATCTCGAGTTTTACCTGATCAACTATTTCAAGCCCGGACACGGCGAACCGAACCCAGTCGCGGACCACGGCCGGAAAGTGTTTCAGCAGTTGGGCTGCGCTTCCTGTCACGTAGCCGACATGACCATCAACCACGACCGCCGCGTGGCGGACGTGGAGACCGTCTACGACCCCGTGAGCGGAATCTTCAACAGCATGTTTGCGACGGCCACACCGCTCTATCGGGAAGTGGACGACGGCTCGGGCCTGCCGCACCTGAAGCTTCCACTGGGCAATTCGTTCCTGGTAAAGGACATCTTCACCGACTTCAAGCGGCATGACGTGGGCGTGAATTTCTACGAGCGCAACTGGGATGGAACGATGCAGACCCAGTTCGTGACGCGTCCGCTGTGGGGCGTCGGCTCGACCGGGCCCTACGGACACGATGGCCGCAGCATCACATTGAACGACGTGATCCTGCGCCATGGTGGAGAAGCGCAGGCGTCACGCGACAAGTATTCGCGCTTGGGAAGCAGTGGGAGGGTCGCGCTCCAGACGTTCCTGAATTCGCTGGTGTTGTTCCCACCGGATGACACGGCTTCGAACCTGGACCCGGGCGATCCCACGAAAAACAACTTTCCGCAATTTGGCCACGGCAGCATCAAGTTAACAGTGCTGTTTAACGATCCGACCGACCCGGAATAGGGTCGCGCCAATGCGACGGTGGCCCGGGCGTTTGACCACCTGGGCTTTGGTTGGGAACTTTCTTGGCCTTGGAGCTGTCCCACAATTGCTGCAGTCTCCCGGCGGCTGTCACCCCGAGCGCAGCCGATTCGTGAGGAACGAACGAATCGGCGTAGTCGAGAGCCTGCCCTGAGCTTGTCGAAGGGGACCTTGTGTTCTATTCGGGCACAGCAGTTGAAAATTCGGTTTAGCGACCACCAGACTTCTCGACGACAAGTCCTTGGAAGTGGCAATGAACGGAGGAGCTGACCTGGATGCGGCGGCGGGCGCAGTGATTTGGAGGCGGTTAACTTTTCCAGATCGATTTGACGAATAGAATAACGCCCATCACGCCGGTACCGATTCCCGTAAGACCGGCGAGTGCGGCAACGAGAACACTTAAGCACCCGTTGTTCTTGCCATCGATGAAGAGGTGTGCGACTCCACCTACAATGAACGCGCCCAATGAGCACAACAGCCATCCCCACCATGGAAGGGAAGAAGCACTGATTGGCATGGATGTAAGTTTACCAAGTCTAGAATGTGGAACACCGTTGCACACTCTTCATGACTCACGCTTCTGGCGGGTGGCCCATCCTAACGTCGTGCTTTTCGACGTTAGGGTGGGGACTTTGCGGGCCATCCCCAATTGTTCCGCTTGCTAGAGCGGAGAGCCGCTGGCAAGGCACCCTTCAGCGGATTCGCCTTCGCCGACTTTGACGACTCCGGATTCATCGGAACAGAAAGTCCGGACACCAGTCTGATTGCGAGCCAAAGGGAACGCTACCACCTGATACTTGTGGTCGGTCTCCGTGTTCACGCAATTCTCCAGAGCAAATTGATATCCGTATTTTTGTCCTCCGGCGAGGCGGTCGTCGATGAGTTGAGCGCGATCGGCGGAAGGTGCGGAGGCGCCGTTTCCACCCAGGCTGGCAAGGCGGATCGCAATAGCAGCGATGATCAGAATGAACGGGATCATCGCGATCATTCCGTAACCCATGACCAGGCCCGCAGTGGCCATGCCGTTGCCTTTGAGGCGACCGTTGCTGTTGCGGATTTCGGAGCGCGACATGTGGCCGAGGATGATGTCGGCGATGGCGGGGAAAAAGAAGAGCAGACCGAAAATGCCCGTGATCATGCTGGCGAGGGCTTTGCCGCTGGTTTCTTCGGCTACCGGGTAGGGAGCGGGCGGTGGGGGAACCTGCGATGGCACGCCTGGCTGAGGTGCTTGAGGGGTGGTCTGGCCGGGAACGGGCTGTCCACAGTGATCGCAGAAGCGGCTGGTATCTGGAATTGAGGTTCCGCATTCTGAGCAGAACATGAGTCCTCGTTTCGCGCGAAAAGTTAGTGGACAACCTACGCTTGGTTGGGGGCTTCGTCAATCGCGGAGATTCTGGTTTGACGGGTTGTCGCGGTGGTGCATTTGTTCTGGGAGATGCTTTGTGCGGACAGAGCCTGCCCTGAGCGAAGTCGAAGGGAGTGTCCGCGCTAGACGGGCCTGCCGAGCTTCGTTCGGCTGGACGGCCGAGGGCGGCCGTCCCTACGCAAACAGGAATTCCTTGGTGCGTAACTCTTTGATGGTGTCGCGGAGTTTAGCGGCTTTTTCGAATTCGAAACGCTTGGCGGCTTCTCGCATATCGCTTTCCAGTTTCGCGATGTAGCTGTCCAGATCTTCTTGCGATTTGAATTCGGGGATGCCTTCGGCCTCAGGGCTGGTCAGGTCGGTGTAGTCGGCGGCGACGATGGCGGCGAGCGTCATGTCGAGCGGGCGGATGATGGACTCGGGGGTGATGCCGTTTTCTTCGTTGTAGGCCTGCTGAATGGCGCGGCGGCGGTTGGTTTCGTCTAACGCCTTCTTCATCGAGTCCGTCATGCGGTCGGCATAGAGAATGGCACGTCCGTTCAGGTTGCGGGCGCAGCGGCCGATGGTCTGGATGAGCGAACCGGCGGAACGGAGGAAGCCTTCTTTGTCGGCGTCGAGAATGGCGACCAGGGAAACTTCGGGCAGGTCGAGGCCTTCGCGCAGAAGATTGATACCGATCAATACGTCGAACTCGCCTTTGCGCAGGTCGCGCAGAATCTTGACTCGTTCCAGGGTTTCGATTTCCGAGTGCATGTAGCGGCACTTCACTCCGACTTCGCTGTAATACTCGGAGAGGTCTTCGGACATGCGCTTGGTCAGGGTCGTGACGAGCACCCGCTCGTTGCGGGCTACGCGGTCGCGGATCATGTGCAGCAGGTCGTCGATCTGGCCTTTGACGGGGCGGATCTCGACGGGTGGGTCAATCAGGCCGGTCGGGCGGATGATCTGTTCGACGACTACTCCGGCGGACTTGGTCAGTTCGTAGGGGCCCGGGGTGGCGGAGACGTAGAGTAGCTGGTTGGTGCGGTGCTCGAATTCTTCGAAAGTGAGCGGGCGGTTGTCGAGCGCGGACGGCATGCGGAATCCGTACTCGACGAGCGTTTGTTTGCGGGAGCGATCACCGTGATACATGCCGTGCAGTTGCGGGACGGTCTGGTGCGACTCGTCGATGAACATCAGGAAGTCGCGGGGAAAGTAATCGAGCAGCGTGGGCGGCGGCTCGCCGGGGAGGCGTCCGGTGAAGTGGCGAGAGTAGTTTTCGATGCCGTGGCAGTAGCCGACGGACTTGATCATCTCCAGGTCGTACATGGTGCGCTGGTGAATGCGCTGCGCTTCCACGGCGCGTCCTTGCTTTTCCAGTTCAGCCTCCCACCAGGCTAGTTCCTGTTTGATCGAGGTTACGGCGGAGGCCCTGGTCTCTTCTTTCATGACGTAGTGAGTCTTCGGGTAGATCGGCAGGCGCATGTAGCGCTGCTTGACGGTGCCGAAGAGAGGATCGATCTGGGAAAGCGATTCGATCTCGTCGCCGAACATTTCGATGCGGTAGGCCATGTCGTCGTAAGTGGGATAGATTTCGATGACGTCGCCGCGCACGCGGAAAGTACCGCGGCGGAAGTCGCCTTCGGTGCGCTCGTAGAGAATGTCGACCAACTTGTGGGTGATGTCCTGGCGCTTGACCTTCTGTCCTTTCTCGAGGAAGAGCAGCATGCCGTAATAAGCCTCCGGCGAGCCCAGCCCGTAGATGCAGCTGACGGAGGCGACGATCAGGCAGTCGCGGCGTTCGAATAGCGAGCGAGTGGCGGAAAGCCGAAGCTTGTCAAGTTCGTCGTTAACGGTCGACTCTTTTTCGATGTACAGGTCGGCAGCGGGCACATAGGCCTCAGGTTGGTAGTAGTCGTAGTAAGAGACGAAGTACTCGACGGCGTTGTGAGGGAAAAAGCTCTTGAACTCGTGGTAGAGCTGGGCGGCCAAGGTCTTGTTGTGAGCCATGACGAGGGCGGGGCGGTTGGCCGCCTCGATGACTTTGGCCATGGTATAGGTCTTGCCGGAGCCGGTGACGCCCAGCAGAACTTGGTGCTGCTCGCGGTCAAAGACGCCGCGGGTGAGGGCCTCGATGGCTTGGCCCTGGTCCCCTTGGGGCTTATAGCTGCTGACTAGTTTGAAGTCCATGGGTGGTGACAGAAAGCAATTTCCGCGCGTGGGAATCCTTCGATTATATCGTGATCGGTGTACGGGGAGGGTGGGGGTGGGAGCCTGACTCGGCGGATGCACTTCTGTGTAATTCATTCCAACTGCCGCCGCGACCCCGGAAATTTGTCCTAAGTTATTCACCTTAGAATCTGAGCAAAACCACGATTTGGCAGGGGCGGAAGCCTAGTCCGACGAGGTTTTTGCCGGCCGGAAACCGCTGGTTTTCGGGAGAAAAGTGAAAAATTCTATGGATTTTCACACTTTTGTAACCAAAGGGGGGCGGATTGGTCGCGCGGATGCACGAAGGAGTGCACAAGAACCCAAAGTATAGGATTGCGCCGCGGATCTGACTGCCGTTCTGCCACTTGCGGCAAGCCGAGCGCATCCGGTGAGGTGCAGCGAATGGAAGAGAACATTGGTCAAGTGGGTCCCCGGGAGCAGCAGATCATCGACTTGCTACTTCAGGGTTGTGACAATTCGGAAATCGCTCGCGATCTGCACATAGCCGAGCGCACCGTGAAAGCACATTTCAACCGCCTGTTCCTGCGGTTCGGAATCAAAGGCGGCATCAAGCGGGTAAAGCTTGCGACTATGCTCTACAGGAGACAGCTATGGTTAGAGAAACAGCAAACGGCCGCGGGCCCAGCGAACGCGAACACTTCATCATTCAACGCGTAGCGGAGGGCTGCAAGAACCGCGAAATCGCCGACTCCCTCGGCACCACGGAGCACGTGGTGAAGAACTACTTACGCGTGATCTACGACAAGCTGGGTCTATGGAACCGGGTTGAGCTGGCGCTCTGGTACGAGGCGCGGCGACACGAACAGGCGTATCAAGCCTGAGGTGGGTCGGTTGTGCCCGTGCTGGTTCCTGGGGCGGGCGCACGAACTCTTCGATCGATCCTTTCGAAGAAAGTGGGGATTCATTCCTGTGACGGGAGTGAGTCCCCATTTTTTGTTGGAGGCTTGCCAGAGGTTGTGAGGGAAGGAGCTGAGAAGAGCCGACTCAGTTGCAAGCGGCGCGCTTCGCCGGTTCGAACTGGTCAGCCTGCGCGTCACGCTGGCTGGTGAGCCGCCCGTCGGCAGTTTTCGCGTACAGTTCGTCGCCGGGGCAATAGTAGAGCGCGGTGTGTGGATCGACCCATACTTGGATGTTAGGGTCTCCCCGATAGTGGATTTGCGGGGCCGGCGCCTCGGCAATGCCCAATTTCACCAGCACCCGCTGCCATGGGTCCAAGCGCGGCTTCTGAAGTGCTGCCGGAGCCGGCCAGAGCAAAGCGACAACAGCCACGAGCACTGCCATCCCCAGGTAAAGATCAGCGCGGTGAAGATTGAGCAGCTGCCGAAGGTCCAGCAGATTCTCTCGTGAGCTGGTGCCCAGGTTGTTTACTTCCGTCAGCGAGTCATTTTCAGATTTCACCAGAGAGCGCGAGTCGACCGAGTGTTCCAGTTCGATCGGAAGCTCCGTTTCCCATTGCGCTTCGTTTTGCGGGCTGGGGTGGGTGGAGCCTGGTTCTGGAGATTGGTTGGCGACCTCGGGTAGGGCGGCAAATCCCGAACTGGCAAGCTCGAATACGGATTCCTCGCTGTGCTCGGGCGGGCGCTCCTGACGTACGCTGTGTTCCTGGCTCATTTCCCAGAGCGAGGCAAACTTCCGCTGCATGCGCTCTCCCGGGCGAAACTCTTCCAAGCCACACTTGGCGCAGCGGGCTGCGCCTTCTTGGAGGGGAGCGGCACACTGCCGGCAAACCCTCGGGGCTTCACTTGCCGGTTCCGGAACCACCTTGGAACCTGCCTCCTTGACCTGCTTCAGAAGGTCGGCATGCTCCTGGATGGTAAAGGCAGCGGCCAGCAAGCCCTGAAAGGACTGCTCATCCAGTTGCAGCTTTGGCCGGGTCGTGGACATTTGCACGAGGGAGGAGGTACTTCGGACTGTAACCATTATAGTGCAGGTCCGAAAACCTGAGAACGGGGAATTTTTGGCTGTTAGCCAGTCGGGGAGAGGCTGAAATCAGAGGTGGGGCGGGGAATATTCCCGATTGGGGATTCCAAAGTGGGAGGCGGCTCATGAAAAAGGACTAGGGCGGGCGAATGAAAATGGAAGCAGAAGGCGTAAACGGCGTGTTTATAAGGGGCTAGCTGTGAGCGAAGATTTGGCGAACAGCTTGCTTCTAAGGTCAGCGGGTCGCGACCCCAAGACTGAACTGAAGGAGCAGACGAAAAGCCCATGATTAACCTCAACGAGATCAAGATCACGCCCCGAGACCAGCAGGTGCTACACCTGCTGGTGCAGGGCTGCAGCAACAAGGAGATCGCCAGCCAGCTGAGCATCAGCCCGCGAACGGTAAAACAACACCTGCGCACGCTTTTCTTGCGCGCGGGCATCAAGGAAGGGCGGAAGCGGGTGAAACTCGCGACGGCCATGTTCATCAAGGAGCAGGTGCAGCCATGCAGCCCCGTGATCGGTTAACCGGCAAGGAAGTTCAGGTTGCCACCCTGGTGTGGCAGGGTCTCACCAACAAAGACATCGCGGGGGTACTCGGCACCAGCGAACAGGTCGTGAAAAACTACCTGCGAACCGCCTTCGACAAGCTGGGCGTGTGGACGCGACTGGAGCTGGCGCTGTACGTGGCCAGCCACGGCGGGGCGACCTGGCACGCGCAACTGGGCGCGGAGGCGCGGTCGCTGGCGGTGGGCTGGGAGGGTCGCCCCTCTGACGAGGGGGTGACATTGGTCGGCAACGGGAGGAAAGCCGCCGCGGCTTCGGGGGGAACGCCCTAGAACCGATCGCCAGCACCGGCGACGTTGCGCTCGCCCGCCCGAACGGCCTCCGGGCCTACATGATTCCAGAGCAGGGTCCTATCCTGTGACGAAGCCGGGCGACTGGACTGAAATTTTTCGTTCCGCTGCTACTGACGGAAACAGATTTCACACCGGTCGTCAGGCTCGCCGATCGTGGGACGGGATAGCGCTTGCGAAACGCCCCCGCTAAGTAGCATGTTTTCAAAACCGTAGCACCTCGTTCCAGCCTCTGCGGTATCGGAGTGAAAGCGTGCGTGCTGCTTGCAGTCCCGGTCATGAAATTGCTCATTTTCTTGTGGACCCGTTCGACCAGTTGGATCAGTTGAACCCCCAAACTGAGGTAGGTCATGGCTCACAAGGACACTTTCTGGATGGCGTGCGATTCGACCGAGCAGCTCCGGGCGGAATACGGGCCCTTCCACACCCGCGAAGAAGCCGAGGCAGAGGCTCGGAAGCTGGGCTTTGGATACCTGCTGCGCTACGAGCACATCCTGGGAGATGACGACGAGATTGAAGAAGTGCGGTGTGTATTCATCGAACTGCAGGACATGCCGGCTGCACCGAAGCCGGGCGTGACCTTTCACACCCGCTGCGCCAGTTGCGGGGAGGCGGCGGCCCACGAGATGGCATGGCAGGCTGAGGTTTGGGCCGACATCCATGAGTTCGAACATTCGCGCCACAAGGTAAGACTGTTCGAGCATGCTCGCGGAGAAGGTCTGCGCGAGATCGGCGACGGGCACGGATTCGCGGCGTAGGGCTCGCGTGGCGCGGACACTCCCTTCGACTTCGCTCAGGGCAGGCTCTGTCCGCGCTGCAGTGGATCAACCCACACTTACAACATGCAGGGATCTGATCTGTGGGGCGGCCACCGGTCAGCCGGGAAGCGGCTCACCAATACAGTCCACGTCGTAAGCCGTGGGAGCAAGTGGAAAATGACCAAGCCCCAGCGGGGGCGAAAGAAAAATTTCAACACACCGTCCGAAGCTCCGCCCAAATCAAGCGTGGAATCGAATTTCCTTGAAGAGCCGGATCTTGCTCCCCGGCTTGTGTTCATTGCAGATTGAAGTCCGGCACTCCTGGATGTTCGTACGTCACAGATTTCTTCTCAGCTGAGAGTACAAAATCGAACGAATCGGGGTGCGGAGGGACATCCCGCTCGGATGCGTACGACGACAAGAATCATCGGAGGCAGCGACGATGCAAGCATCATTAGAAATCATAAAGGACTTTCTGGCGCAGAAGCGCATCGCCATGGCGGGGATCTCGCGCGATCCCGCGAATTTCAGCGTGAAACTCTTCGAGGAGTTCATTCGCCGCGGCTACGATGTCGCACCGGTGAATCCCAAGCTTCAAGAAATCGGAGGGCGCAGGTGCTTTGGTCGCGTGCAGGATATCGAGCCTCCGGTCGACGCTGTTCTGTTGATGACGTCGCCGGAAGTTACTGAGACCGTGGTGCGCGATTGTGCCGAAGCTGGGGTGCGTGCGATTTGGATGTATCGGGCGGCTGGCAAAGGATCGGTGAACCAGAAGGCAGTTGAGTTCTGCCTTGAGCGCGGGATCCGAGTGGTTCCGGGGGAGTGTCCGTTCATGTTTTTGCCGGAGAGTGCCGCCTTCCACCGGTTCCACGGGTTTGTCCGCAAGATCACGGGCCGGTATCCAAAGCGCGCAGCTGCTTAGCAGGGTTCCGGAGGAACAGAGTGTCTTATTCCTATATTGTTCTAGGCGGGGGGCGCACTTCTCCGGCGTGAGTTGAGAATCTCTCGAGGGTGGCCCACTTCTCGCACTTTTCGAGAAGCGGGGGCCTTTCCTGCTGACTGAATCCCGGGGGGCTGTCCATCTTCCGTTGTCTGGTAACTCGTTTCGGCTGTTTCGCTTAATCATCGTTATACGTATACTAACGTACGTACATGTTAACCAGTACAATGTTCCACGTGGAACATATCGCAAATCTGCGGGGTGAAACCCGAGCGCAGCCCGTTCAGCGGGCCAGTTTTGCCGCCGCCGCTTCGTCCAGCATCCACAACAATGTGCCGTTGATGGGCTGTACTTGTTGGGACGGATAGGGAGGTGTGTGCTTGCCTTCGAGTACCTGGTGCACCATGTTGGCTTTGTCGGGTCCGCTGGCCAGGAATATTACCTGGGCGGCGTGATTCAGTACGGGGAACGTGAAGGTGATGCGGTGGGTGTTGAATTTTTCGACCCAGTTCGCGATCACCAGTCGTGATTGTTCTTTCAATCCGTCCGAGCCGGGAAACAGGGACGCGGTGTGGCCGTCGGGACCCATGCCGAGCAGGATGAGGTCGAAGCGCGGGAATTCGCCCGACGTGAGCGCGAAGAAGCGGCGCAGTTCGGTTTCGTATTCGAGGGCGGCTGCGGCGGCGTCGGGATTTTCTGTGTTCACCCGGAAGACATTCTCGGCGGGAATGGAGAGCTTCGTCAGCAACGCCTCCTTCACCATGCGGTAGTTGCTGTCGGGGTGATCGGGCGGGACGTGACGCTCGTCGCCGAAGAACAGGAAGGTGTGGTCCCAGTTGAAGGCTGCGTGTTGGGCCGGGAGGAGAGAATAGAGACTCTTAGGTGTCGAACCGCCGGAGAGCGCGACGGTGAAACGGCCGCGCGCGGCGATGGCTGCCTTGCCGACGCGGACGAACTCCTCGGCGGCAGCGTGAAAAAGATCGGCAGGAGTGGCTAGGATTTGGATAGCTCGGGGCATACGATTCTGTAATTTTGTAAACGGTAAGTGTAGGGCGGACACTCCTGTCCGCCTGCGGACTGCAACAAAACTGCCGCCAGGGTTTGCCAGCGCACACGTTGGGCGGACAGGAGTGTCCGCCCTACACTTACAAAATCATCCCTCGTCGGCTGGCAGCATAGCGGGCAGCGCCCAGCAGGCCGGTCTTTTCATTGGTGATCACGCGCACGGGGATTGCTTCGAGCAAGGGTTGCATGCGGCCTTTGCCGAGGAAGGCCTGCATGAAGAGCGGTCCCGAGAGCCTGGGGAGAATCTTGGGGGCGATTCCGCCGGCGAGAAAAACGCCGCCTGTCGCCAGGATTTTCAACGCCATATTGCCGGCTTCCGCGCCATAGATGGAGATCCAGAGATCCAGCGCCTGCTCTGCGAGCGACGATTTCCCCGATAGGGCGGCCCGCGAAATGGCAGCGCCGGCATCGCCCGCAGTGATTTCGTCGTGCAGCCACTGCGGTTCTTCGCCGCGGTGGGTGTCCTTGAGGAACAGGTACACGTTGACCAGGCCGGGGCCGGAAACAATTCTTTCGTAGCTGACGTGTCCGAAGCGCGTGAGCAAGTAGCGCAGGAGTTCGATTTCCAGCTCGTTGCGGGGAGCGAAGTCGCAGTGGCCACCTTCGCAGGCGAACACCTGGTATTGGTGGCCGTCCCAGAAAAGGCCGGCTTCACCGAGGCCGGTTCCGGCCGCCACCACCGCCTGGTTGCCGACGGGAGTTTCTTTGACCTGGTTCAAAGGCACCGTGTCAGAATCTTCCAGGCACTGGATGCCCCAGGCCTGGGCTTCCAGATCGTTGATCAGATTGACCGAGGCAAGCTGAAGGTCCTCCGCCAGGCGGGATGACTCGACGATCCACGGCAGGTTCGAGGTTTCGACCCGCCCATGGCGCACGGGGCCGGCGATTCCGAAGCTGGCGACCGCCGGTTGCACGCCGCAGTCGGAGACGAACTTGACGACGATTTCGTCGAGCCCGCGATATTCGCGGCTGGCAAAGACGTCTTCGTGGACGGCAACAAAATGGCCATTGACCTGGCGATAGCAGCTCAGGCGGGCGTGTGTTCCTCCAATGTCACCGGCAAGAATCATTGTTCGAAGTTTCTCCAACGGCGGCCTTCGCGTTCGAGTAATTCATCGGATTCCTTCGGGCCCCAGCATCCCGAGGGATAGTTGGGGAAGTTACGAGGAGGCAGCGCCTTCCAGACATCAAGCACAGGATTGACGATACTCCACCCCGCCTCAACCATGTCGGCACGTTGAAACAAGGTGGCGTCACCGATCATGCAGTCATGGAGCAGGCGTTCGTAGCCGGTGTTGGACGTTTGCCCGAAATAATCGGCGTACTCGAAATCCATGTCGACTTCGCCCAATTGCATCGCCGGTCCGGGCTTCTTGGCGGCGAAGCGCAGCGAGATGCCTTCTTCCGGCTGGATGTGCAGCACCAGTTGATTGGGCATGAGGTCTTCGACCTGGGTTTCGCGGAACAAGATAAAGGGCGCGCGCCGAAACTGGATCACGACGTGCGTATTGCGGCCGGGAAGGCGTTTGCCGGTGCGCAAGTAGAAGGGAACTCCAGCCCAGCGCCAGTTGTCGATGAGCAACTTGATGGCGACGAAGGTCTCTGTGCGCGAGTCGGGCGGCACGCCCTGTTCCGCGCGATAGGCGGGCACGCGCTGGCCGTTCATGGTGCCGTCACCATACTGCCCGCGGACGGTTTTGCTGAGGACCTCTTCGGAAGTAAAGGGCTGAATGGCGTGCAGGATCTTGGCCTGCTCATCACGCACTGCATTCGCCTCGAACGAGATCGGCGGTTCCATCGCGGTGAGGCTGATGAGTTGCATGATGTGGTTGGGGACCATATCGCGCAGAGCTCCAGCGGTATCGTAATAGCCGCCGCGGGTCTCGACGCCTACGGTCTCAGCCACCGAGATTTGAATGTGGTCGATATAGCGGCGGTTCCAGATCGGTTCGAAGATCCCATTAGCAAAGCGGAGCGCCAGAATGTTCTGGACGGTTTCTTTCCCGAGGTAGTGATCGATGCGGTAGATCTGCCGCTCGGTGGCGACTTTCAGAATCTGCTGGTTGAGGGCCTTGGCAGAATCCAGGTCGTGGCCGAAGGGTTTTTCGATGATGACCCGCCGCCAATGACCGTTGTCCTCGGTCATGAGACCGTGCTGCGCCAGGCCTTCCACAACCGAACCGAAGTAATTGGGGGCGGTGGCCATGTAGAAGAAGAAGTTGCCGTGGGTGGCATGATCCTGGTCAACCTTTGCCAGCGTCTCCTTCAACTTGTCGTAAGTGGCGGGATCGTTGAAATCTCCGTTGACATAGTGCAGGCGGCGGACGAACCATTCCCACAAGTCCGGATCAATGGCACCGGTGGCAAACTGTTTAAAGTCCTCTGAATATTTTTTGCGCGCCTCCTCGGTGGTCATGGGGGTTCGGCCGATACCGACGACCGCAAATTCGCGGGACAGAAGTTGCTGGCTGGCGAGGTTGTACAGGGCGGGGATGAGTTTGCGCCGGGTGAGGTCACCCGAGACCCCGAAGATGACCATGGCGCAGGGATCGGCCACGCGTCCGACGCGTGGTTTTGCGGGTGCGGGCTGAGCTTCAGTTTGAGCCATCAGTTCCTCTTGCCGAGTGGTTATTGAGCGTTGGGTTCAACGTGCCCGCCGAATTTCTGTCGCATTGCGGAGAGCATTTTCTCCGCAAAGGTATGATCCTGCCGCGAGCGGAAGCGCGTGTACAGTGCCGCCGAGAGCACGTCGGCGGGAACCGCTTCTTCGATGGCCGCCTGGATAGTCCAGCGTCCTTCGCCGGAATCCTGCACGAAACCGCTGTATTCGGCGAGCGTGGGATTTTCAGCCAGCGCCATTGCGGTCAGGTCAAGCAGCCAGGAGGCGACTACGCTGCCGCGCCGCCAAACCTCGGCGATATCGGCGAGGTTCAAATCGTAGCGGATGTCTTCGGGCAGTTCCTTGCTGGTTGCGTTCTTGAAGATATCGAAACCTTCGGCATAGGCCTGCATCATGCCGTACTCGATGCCGTTGTGAACCATCTTCACAAAATGTCCGGAACCGGAAGGCCCACAGTGGATGTAGCCTTCTTCGGCGGTACCGCCCATTTTCTCGCGTCCGGGAGTGCGTGGGATGTCGCCGCGTCCGGGGGCCAGGGTCCTGAAAATGGGATCGAGACGCTGGACGGCTTCTTCTTTCGGTCCGCCGATCATCATGCAGTAGCCGCGATCGATTCCCCAAATCCCGCCGCTGGTGCCGACGTCGACGTAGTGGACGCCCTTTTCCGCGCACATTTTGGAGCGGCGCACGTCGTCTTTGAAGAAGGAATTGCCGCCGTCGATGATCGCGTCGCCGGGTTGCATGCGTGCGAGCAGGGCCTGCACGGTTTTTTCGGTGGGATCGCCGGCCGGCACCATGATCCAGGCGGCGCGGGGAGCGCTCAGTTTGCTGATCAGATCGTCGAGCGAAGAAGACGCGACCGCACCTTCGCTGGCAATTTGCTTGACGGCATCGGGGCTCAGATCGGAAACGACCATCTGATGGCCGCCGCGCATGAGGCGGCGCGTCATGTTGGCGCCCATGCGTCCCAGACCTACCATTCCTAGCTGCATTCGTGCTCCTTAAACTTAACGACCCTCGGTTTGCGAGAGTTACGACAACCATCCATTCAGAGGGCCAAGAACGCGGCCCTCAGGAACTAAAGCCCGCCTTGTTTACGGCTCTGCGGCACCCTTCGGCTTCGCTCAGGGCAGGCTCTGAAGCCGTGCCCTTCCCAGAACCGTTTTTTTGAAACCAGTCTTACAAGATCTGCCGTACCAGTTCGGTCAGTTTGCTCAGGCCGGCCTGGACGTCGCGGCCGAGATGCACGCGCAGGGCACGGCGGTTGCGCTCGGCCAGGACGGCGAAATCGCCGCGCGCTTGCGCCGCCTTTACTACGCCAAAGCTGTAGGTTTGTTCGGGAACAGGAAGGTCCTGCGCTTCGTCACAGGTGATCTGCAGAAACACGCCGCTGTTGGGCCCACCTTTGTATGCCTGTCCAGTGGAGTGCAGGAAGCGCGGTCCGAATCCGAGGCACGTAGCGACGTGCTTGCGATCCCGCACGGTGTGGCGCAGATTCTGCAACAGAGATTCGTGCTCCGGGTTCATCTGCACGTAGGCGAGCACAGCAAGGTAGTCGCCTGCACCCAGACGAGCCAGGTGTGCGCGCAGGTAGTTTTTCAGCGAGCGGTCAGAGCCAGTGGCTTGGGCGAGTACTGTCGCGTTCTTCTCGTCGGTGAAGAGCTTGATGCCTGCTTCCTCCAGCAGTGGTTTTTCGGCAGGAAGCGAGCCGTTCTTCTCATACTCGGAAGTTAGCTTGCGCGTCTCGATTTTGCTGGCCTCCACGTCGGGCTGATTGAAGGCGTTGATACCGATGACCGAGCCCGCGACGGCGGTGGCGATCTCCCAGCGGTAGAATTCCTGACCCAGGCTGTAAGCGTCGGTCATGGCGATGCGCACGACCGGCTGACCGGCTTTTTCGAGCGCGGCGACCTTAGCGTCCTGGGCGGCGTCGGGAGCGGATTCCAGACGAACGTAGGCAAAGATGCGGTCGTTGCCGTAAACGTCCGGAGATCCGAGTGTTTCGCGATCGACCGGGATGATGCCTTTGCCGACCTTGCCGGTGGACTCGGCAATCAGTTGTTCGAGCCATGCGCCGAGATCCGAGATGCCGGGCGAGGTGATCAGCGTGATCTTGTCGCGGCCCAGGGTGGCTGCCGTTCCTAGAATCAGCCCGAGCATGACGCCGGGATTCTGCTCAACGGGAGCCGACGCCTGGCAGGCATCGACCATTTCTTTCGTGCGAGCCAGGAATTTTCCGGTGTCGAGGCCCATCGCTTCGGCCGGCACCATACCGAAATTCGAGAGCGCAGAGTAACGTCCGCCGATGGATGGCCGACCGAAGAAAATGTGCCGGAAATGATCGACTTCGGCGACTTGCTGCATCTGTGAGCCGGGATCGGTGATAGCGATGAAGCGGCTGCCGGCTTTGGCGGTGCCGACGGTCTCCCTTACGCGCTCGAAGAAATACTGCTTGTAAATGTTGGGCTCAAGCGTGCTGCCCGACTTGCTGGACACGATGAAAAGTGTTTTGGCGAGGTCGATCTTGCCTTCAAAACTCTTGATCTGCGCCGGGTCGGTGGAATCGAGCACATGCAGTTGCGGGAATCCTGGCGTCTGACCGAAGGTGAGGGCGAGGACTTCCGGGCAGAGACTGGATCCGCCCATGCCCAGCAGCAGAATGTCGCGGAAGCCTCCATTCTTAACCTCGGAGGCGAACTCCTGGAGCTTCGCAGCCTGGGAAACTTGCTCGTCGGTGATGTCGAGCCAGCCTAGCCACTTGGATTCATCGCTCCCGGTCCAAAGCGAAGCGTCCTTCTGCCAAAGACGTCTTACCTTTCCGGATGCCCGCCAGTCGTTAAGGTTTTTTTTTACGGCCGCGTCAAGATCAGCAGGGAGGCTCGCGCTCTGCTGGCTGACCTGCGGTGTAGCCGCACGCTTCGTGTTTTTCTCGACCGCAGCCAGCAGGGTGTCAAACGCGTCCGCGAAGAGTTTTACACCGTCGGCGGTCAGCTTGTCGGTCACTTGCTTCATGACGATGCCGACGGCGGCCAGGTCGGCCATCGTTTTGCGGGCTCCGTCCAAGTCTTCGGTCAGGCTCGTGCGCGGCTTGCCGTGATCGCGGAAGGCATCGAGGGTTGCGGGAGGAACCGTGTTGACTGTGTCCGGCCCGATCAATTCCTCGACGTAAATCACATCGCGATAGTTCGGATTCTTGGTGCTGGTGCTGGCCCAGAGCGCCCGTTGGGTCTGCGCGCCTCTTGCGGCCAGGGCCTTCCAGCGCGGAGCAGAGAACATCTTCTGGTAGGCCTCGTAGGTCAGTTTGCCGTTCGCGATGGCGACTTTGCCCAAGATGCCCTGCAGCTTCGCCTTGCGAGTGGCATCGGTCTCTTTCTTGAGTTGGTCGCCGACCAGGGAGTCCACGAGGCTGTCGATACGGCTGATAAAGAAACTCGCTACGCTGGCGATTTTGCTGACGTCGCCACCGGTGGACGCAAATTTCTCCACTCCATCGATGAAGGCTTGAGCAACCTGTTCGTACACGTCCTGAGCAAACAGCAGGGTCACGTTGACGTTGATGCCTTCGCTGATGAGTTGGCGGAACGCCGGAATGCCGGCGGATGTTCCTGGCACCTTGATCATCACGTTGTCGCGGCCCACGGCCTTCCACAGGAGGCGCGCCTCGTCGATGGTGCCGTTCGTGTCGTTCGCGAGATAGGGAGACACTTCCAGACTCACGTAGCCATCGCGCTTGCGGGTGCTCTGGTAAACGGGGCGGAGAAGGTCGGCTGCGTCCTGGATGTCGCGGATGGCCAGCAGTTCATAACGTCCCTTGGCGTCAAGATCCGCGCGGTTCGCCAGGCTGTCGAGGAAGTCCTGATACTGGGTACTGCCGGCGATCGCCTTTTCGAAGATCGCGGGATTCGAAGTCATGCCCCGCAGGCCGTCTTCGTCGATGAGGCGCTTCAGTTCGCCACCCTTAAGAAGGTCGCGGCGAATATAGTCGAGCCAAATGGACTGGCCAAACGTCTGAAGTTGCTTGAGGAGATTGACGGCTTTGCCGGTCTCGACTGTGTCTACGGGATTCATAACTTCTCCTTTACGCGACAACTCGGTCGTCCCTCCGGGACTTGAATCATTTGCGCCATTTTCCCCAGCGCTGAAGCGCTGGGCTAAACTGGATCGCCCCTCCGGGGCTGGCGATTCAAGCAACTACTTTCCGACCAGCTCGCGAGCTGCTTGAACGGCCGCGTCCGACGTGAAGCCGAATTTCTTCTGCAGATCTTTCAGTGGCGCGGAGGCTCCGAAGGTGTGCATACCGATTATGCGTCCCTGTAAGCCGACATATTGCGCCCAGCCGAAGCATGAAGCTTGCTCCACCGCCACGCGCGCGGTGACGGCGGGCGGCAACACCTGATCGCGATAGGCCTTGTCCTGGTGCTCGAAGATGTCCCACGAGGGCATGCTGACCACGCGTGCCTGAATGCCTTCCTGCTTGAGCTTCTCGTAGGCGTCGACGCAGATGCTGACCTCGCTGCCGGTGGCCAGCAGGATTACCTGCGGCTTGCCACCTTCCGCGTCTGCCAGAACGTAAGCGCCACGCGCTACCCCCTCGGCGGAGGCGTATTTCGTGCGGTCCAAGGTCGGCAAAGCCTGCCGCGTCAAGATCAGGGCCGCGGGTTCGTGATGCAAGTTCATGACCACTTTCCATGCCTCGACGACCTCGTTGGCATCGGCAGGACGAAGCGTTGTGAGTCCGGGGACGGCGCGCAGCGACGCCAGTTGCTCGATCGGCTGGTGCGTTGGGCCGTCTTCGCCTACGCCAATGGAATCGTGCGTGAAAATCCAGATCGCTGGGAGTTCCATGATGGCCGAAAGCCGGATCGGCGCCTTCATGTAATCGCTGAAGATCATGAACGTCGAGCCATAGGGACGGATCTTCGACAGCGACATGCCGTTCACGATCGCACCCATGGCATGTTCCCGGATGCCGAAGTGGAAGTTGCGTCCGCGGTACTGGCCCGCTTCAAAATCGCCCGCGCCTTCGAAGGCGAGGCGGGTTTTGGTGGAGGGATAGAGATCGGCCGACCCGCCCATCAACCACGGATGATTCTTCGCAATTGCATTCAGAACCTTGGAAGAAGAGTCGCGCGTCGCCAGCCCCTTGGCGTCGGGTGGGAAGGTCGGAAGGTCCTTGTCCCAGCCGTCCGGAAGCTGCCGATGCTGCATGCGGTCGAGTTGGAGCGCCAGATCCGGATACTGTTCAGCGTACTTGTTGAAGAGCGTAGACCACTGCTCGCGCAACTGGCGTCCGCGTTCGCCCATGCCGTCGCGGAAGTTTTCGCGAACGCCATCGGGAACCAGAAACTTGGCATCGTCGGGCCAGCCATAGAAACGCTTAGCCAGTTTGATTTCTTCTTCGCCGAGCGCCTCCCCGTGCGCTTCCTTCGTGTCCTGCCGGTTGGGAGCGCCGAAACCGATGTGGCTATCGACGATGATGAGCTTGGGGCGGTCCTTGATGCCGAGGGCGTGGTGATAAGCGCTGGCCAGCTTTCCCAGATCGTTGGCATCATGGACGTGCGTGACATCCCAGCCATAACTCCGGAACCTTGTGGCGACATCTTCGCTGAAGGCCAGATCGGTCTTACCCTCGATCGTGATCTTGTTGTTGTCGTAGATCCAGCACAGGTTGGAGAGTTTCAGGTGTCCGGCGACGGAGGCGGCCTCCGAGGAGACACCCTCCATCAAATCGCCGTCGCCGCAAAGAACCCATACGTTAAAGTTGAAAAGTTCGAACCCAGGCCGATTGAAATACTGGGCCAGCCAGCGGCTGGCGATCGCCATGCCGACGCTGTTCGCCGCACCCTGGCCGAGCGGGCCGGTGGTGGTCTCGACGCCTGAGGTCCAGCGGTATTCGGGATGGCCGGGCGTTTTGCTGTTCAGTTGGCGGAAATTCTTGATGTCGTCGAGCGAGACCGCGGGGTCCGCCAGCCGCTCGTATTTCGAATTAACGGCACGCACGCCTGCCAGGTAGAGCAGGGAATACAGCAGCATGGAGGCGTGCCCGTTCGAGAGCACGAAGCGATCGCGATTGGGCCAGATCGGATCTTCCGGGTCATAACGCAAAAACTGCTGCCACAGGCAATAGGCGACCGGGGCGAGCGCCATCGGTGTTCCCGGATGCCCTGAGTTTGCCTTCTGCACTGCGTCCATCGAAAGAGTGCGAATGGTGTTGATACACAGTTGGTCAAGTTGCATACCTGTGGCTACTGTTTGGTCACTAACTGCCATCAATCCTCCGGCGCGGATTACTCAGTCCGAGCGTCCTGCAATGTTGGATGACACAGCACTGTTTTTCGATACACCCCATGAGTACACGGTCGTGGTGGCGTCAAGTGGATGTTCGATTTTACACCGGAGACCGCAGATCGGAAGCGGAAGTTCAGCGATGCTGGCATGACCTGTGACGGGATAACGTACAGGAATCGAGCGGCGCAGTCCGGAATTTAGAACGAGACTAAAACTACACCAGGTAAGCTCGTCCGTGGCTGAGCTTGTGCTGGAGGGTGGCGGCGAGTTCGTCCACGTCAGTGGGAGAAAGGTTCAGGACATCCGGTTCCAGGACGGGGATGCGATTGCTGCCGACGGCGTCGCGGCGGATCTGAATCAGCAAGGCCTGGACGGCTTCCGCATCGTATTTTTGCGGGGTCAGGCGAATCAGTTCCTGGAGCGCGCTTCCGACCGACATGCGTTCGCGGTAGGGACGTTCGCTGGTCATCGCGTCAAACGTGTCAGCCAACGCGACAATGCGCACCGCCAGAGGTGTCTCGTCCCCGCGGATGCCGTCGGGATAGCCGGAACCGTCTCCCCGCTCGTGGTGCCAGCGCACGATCTCAGGAATCTGTGGCCAGGGGAATTGCACATGGCTGACGATCTGGTGACCGACTACGGTATGGTCCTTCATTTCGCGTAGTTCCTGCGGGTCAAGCGACGAGGGTTTTTCGAACAGCCGCCGGTCGACGGCGACCTTGCCGATGTCGTGCAGGTAGGCGGCGGAGCGCAGCGAGGCGACGTCGTTGGGCTCCATGCCGAGGGCTTCACTGATCGCCTGCGAATAGCGTCCCACCCGCAGCGAATGTCCGTGAATGTTCACGTGCTTCACGTCAATTGCAGTGGCAAAGGCTTCCAGGGCGTTGTCGTAGAACCCATGGAGCGAGGCGAGGAGTCGCAGATTTTCCGAAACCCGTTGGGCAAGCGTCTGGCTGAGGGTATGATTCTGGATGGTCAGCGCCACGTAGTTGCTGAGCAATTGGATGGCGTCGAGCGCATCCTCCTCATACACGGCATCGCCCGGGCGCCGTCCCAGCGCCACCACTCCTGCGAGTTTCCCACGAACCTTCAACGGGCAGATGCACTTGAACAATTCGGGAGCTACATTGCCGTTCGAACTCAGGAAGACATCGTAGGTCGTGCTGTTCAGCAGGACCGGCCCGGCGGCGGCGGTCAGGGTGTGGATGTGACGGGGGAGGAGGGGAATCAAAGCCGGCTCGGGGAGGAGCGCAAATCCTTGGGCATCGACGGAGGTGAGTAAGGAGGGGCGTTCTCCAAAGGAGAAAAGGACGGCTTCCCGTGCTCCAGCGGCCTCAATGATCGCCGTGAGCATGGTGCGCGCGGTCTGGCGGAAGTCACGGTCAGCCGTGAGTTCCGGACCCAGGTCCGCGAGTGCTTCCACTGTCCTTAAAAGCTTTTTTAGATTGGTTCCCAGCAACGCCTCAGGCGGAGGTACTGCGAGAAACCAGAGCGTTCTCAGGCTAACATGGGGTCAGGTCCTTCTCTAGTTGGTTAGTTTGGTGCGGAAAACAACTTAGGTTTCCACGTCGGCAAGCTTTGCTGCCACTTTCGCGAAGAGCATGAGGCCGTGAGCGGAGAAGCTTGCCTGGGGGGCTTCTCCTAGACAGGCACGATTGCTTTTTTCCGCCAAGTCACCCGGGGGGTAGTTCTGAAGTTTGAAACCACGGAATGCCACCCCCCCAGGGATCTCAACCCGTGCACTAATGGAGTGCGAGATCCGATTCCACGGCTTGACACGGGTCGAGACTTGGAACATACTCTCGCCCAAACACCGCGCGCCGCTTGCGTTCTGCCGGGATAGTCCGGCAATCCTTAGTCCGAGAGAAGCCTGTGGGTGCACCGCAATCGAAGCGTGTCTCGCCGGGGAAAATGTTCAATATTATCGATCGTGATCGTTTGCTGGAAACATCTTCCAGCGGGTCTCTTGATCCGGATGAGGCCACCATCCTTGCGTCCCTGAAAGAGATCATAGCCCTGGGAGATCAACGGCTGGATTCGATTCTGGGGGCCATCGCCGAGGCGGCCCGACGCTGGACGGGTGCGTCGGGAGCTGCCCTTGCGATGTGGAAAGATGGTGCGATGGTGTGCCGGGCCCGGAGTGGTGAAACCGCTCCCCCGTTGGGCGCACACCTGAGCGCGGACACGGGGATCTCGGGAGAATGCCTGCGCACCGGTAAGATGCAGTATTGCGTCGACACGGAGAACGATCCTCTGGTCGATGTGGAAGTTTGCCGGACCCTGGGGTTGCGGTCGATCGCCGTCTTGCCAGTCCAGGGGTGGCGCGGGATCAACGGAATTCTGGAAGTGTTCTCGACCGAGCCTGCGGCATTTACCGAGCAGCATCTTGCGTTTCTTCAGCAACTGACGGCACTGGCGGAGAGAGCCCGCGCGACGCAGCCCTATGGCGCCACCCCCGCCAGCAAAGCGCGGGTAGAGGAGCCGCCGGCCGGAGGGCTTCTGCCGGCGTCCGATCGGGTCCGCGATGTTGCGGCCGTTCTGCTGGGCAGGCGCGCGCGGCCCTTTGTTCTGGGTGGCATCGGACTGCTGGCTGCCCTGCTGGGTATTGTGATCTGGCTGGGTTGGCATGGCCCCGCCGAGGCCAGCCAGAAGACTAAGGTTGAGCCGACGGTTGCCGGTACTCTGGTGCCTGCGCGTCCGCCGGATAATGATCCAGTCTGGAGGGCGAACCCGGGCGGCGAATCGGTGTTTCCTTCAAAAACCTCCGCCGGAATTCCGGTGAAGCTGGCCTCGAAAGTTGATGTCATTCCTCAGAAGTCGAAAGCCGAAGTCATCTCTCCGACAAACCCTCAGGGGGATCGGCCTTTGTTGAGTGCAGATGCGGCTTTGACGGGCGCTACCCCTGATCAGGCGTCTGATAATGCCTCGGCTCAGCCCGTCGTTGAATCGTTCGTGGTGGAACCACCGTCGCTGCCGCCGCCCATGCCCAGTGCCGTTGAACTCGGGAGAGTGCTCACAACTCCCGTCTCTACCCCGGAGCTTTCTCCAGTGCCAATTTCCAATGGCGTCTCCGGTGGTCATCTGATCCGCCGCGTGTCTCCCGTCTATCCGGCACAGGCCCTCCTGCTCCGATTACAAGGTAAGGTCGTTTTGGACGCGACGATTTTCGAGGATGGAACAGTCCATGATTTGGCCGCTGTCCAGGGGGCGCCTGTCCTGGTCAGGGCAGCGGCGGACGCGGTGCAGCGCTGGCGTTACCAACCTTATGAGCTGAACGGAAAGCCGGTGAGAACCAAAACCACGATCACCGTCGACTTCAAACTGCCGTAGACCTGAGCCTGGGCGCGATTTACACACCGACCGGAAACGGTTTGTTGTGGGTTTCGGCGCCCACCGAGAGCCCTGCGAAGCGACCCTGCAAGAGCGACATCAGGCCGGTGTACCAGTACCCAATGACAAACAGCAACAGGAACGGGACGGTGAAGTAGTTCTCATTGTCGACAGCATAGTAAATGGCTAAGGCGAAGTAGGTCCCGATCATTAGTTCGATCCATGGCACCCATCCCAGCCGCTTGCGGTACTTGGTCGCGCCCACCCTATCTTTCTTGGACTCAACCCGATATTTCGGAGTGCGGGCGAAGGCCGTCTGTTTCCCCACCAGCGCCTCAAGCACCGCGCGCGTATTCGTGATGGTCAGTCCGATTCCCAGGGCCATCAGAAAAGGCAGGTAGAGCAGAGCCCGGGGCCAGGTTTTGGGAAACAGTTCCTTCTGGGAAACCAGGTAGAAGCTCGAGATCGAGAACGTGGAAGCCATGAACAAGGGCAGGTCGATGTAGAGCATCTGGAACCAGCCCTGGTAGAAGCGAATGATCATGGCCGGAAGCAGCAGCACCGAGAGCACGATCATCAGGGGGTAGCTGAGATTAGCGGTCAGGTGATACCAGGCCTCGACTTTGACTTGCCGAGGTGCATCGCTGGCGAAAACCTTGGGCAGTATCTTTTTCGAAACCTGGATCAAGCCCTTGGCCCAGCGCGCCTGCTGGGTTTTGAAAGCGGTCATTTCAACCGGCAACTCCGCCGGGCATTCGACGTCCTGCAGATAAATAAACTTCCAGCCCTTGAGCTGCGCGCGGTACGAGAGATCCGTATCTTCGGTCAGCGTGTCGTGTTCCCAGCCGCCGGCTTCATCAATGGCAACCCGCCGCCACATGCCGGCAGTGCCGTTGAAGTTGAAGAAAACGCCGCTGCGGGCGCGTCCGGAGTGCTCCAGAACGAAGTGGCCGTCCAGCAGAATCGCCTCGACTTCGGTGAGAAATGAGTAGTTGCGGTTGATATGGGTCCAGCGCGTTTGCACCATTCCGATCTTTGGATCGGTGAAATGGTGGATGCACTTGAGCAGAAAGTCGGGTGGCGGAACAAAGTCAGCGTCGAAGATGGCGACGAATTCGCCCTTCGCAGTCTTCAAGCCTTCTGCCAAAGCGCCAGCCTTGAAGCCGGAACGATTGTCGCGGTGCAGATACGTGACCGGATGTCCGAGGGCGGCGTACCGTTCGACCAGTGAGCGTGCGACCTCAACCGTCTCGTCGGTCGAGTCGTCGAGCAGTTGGATATCGAGTTTCTCGCGGGGATAGTCGATCTTGCACACGGCGTCGAGCAGCCGGTCGACCACATATTCCTCGTTGAAGATCGGCAACTGCACCGTGACGCGAGGCAGGTCATCGAAGTGAGCCGCCGGTTCCGCCGTCTTATTCTTCTTGTACTTGTAATAGAGATAGACCAGCCAATAACGGTGCGCTCCGTAGGCCGCCAGAATGATCAGGACGATGAAGTAGGGGATTAGCAGCGCCAGGTCGAAGCCGTTGATCTGGTAGAGGCCCTGGAAAGTCTTGTCGAGGAAGTGCTGGCGCAGGTAGGGCATCACGCCCTTCGGGGCGAGGTTCAGCGTCAGCGTGCAAGAGATGAGTGCCCAGGTCATGAGTTCAACAGGACAAATCGTGGCGAGAGCATTGTACCTGATGGGGCGTCAGGCGCCGCGAAAGGACCGCCCAGGAGTCCTGCTGAGCGTTTCATCGAAGAAGTGCCGGTAGAGACGCGGCTCGCCGCGTCTGCTCCGCGAACTGCACATGCCTCAGACAGCTCAATTCAGGAAGTACTGCCGATACAACGTATCCCGTTGCGCGGGCCGGAAGCCGGCGTCGCGAATAATCCGGCGCAGCTCCTCTTCCGTGGTGCAGTTGGTAACGCCGGCAGCACGAACAACGTTTTCTTCGAGCATCACCGAGCCAACGTCATTCCCGCCAAAACGCAGCCCCATCTGGCAGACCTTCAGCCCCTGCGTCACCCAACTGGACTGCACGTTCAGGAAATTCGAAAGATACAGCCGCGAAATGGCGAGCACTTTCAGGTACTCGACCGCGGTGGCCTCATCCCAGTGGCGTCCGCCGAGCGCGGTGTTCGCCGGCTGGAAACTCCACGGGATAAACGCCGTGAAACCGCCGGTTTCCTGCTGTAGATCGTAGAGACACTGGAAGTGGTTGATGCGGTGCTCAAACGACTCGCCGACCCCGAACATCATGGTTGCCGTCGTGCGCATGCCAAGCTGGTGGGCCGTGCGATGCACCTGCAGCCAGTCGGCGGTCAGGCACTTCAGGCGGGCGATGCGGTGGCGGACTTCGTCGTCCAGAATCTCCGCGCCGCCGCCCGGGATGGAATCGAGCCCCGCGTCCCGCAGGCGGGCAATCGTGTCCCGCACGCTGAGCGAACTGTACTCGGCAATCGCCAGAATCTCCGAGGCCGAGTAGCAATGCAGATGAATCTTCGGGAAGCGCTGCTTGATGCCGCTGAGCATGCGCTCGTGCCAGTCGATCTTCAGGTCCGGATGCAGGCCACCTTGCATGAGCACGCCCGTGCCGCCCATTTCCACGGTCTCGCGAATCTTCTCGTAGATCGTGTCGAAATCAAGGATGTAGCCTTCCTTCGCCGCGGGCCCTTTCAGCGGCCGATAGAACGCGCAGAACGTGCAATATTCCGTGCAGAAGTTGGTGTAATTAATGTTGCGGTCGATGATGTAGGTGGCCACGCCCTCAGGATGGAGCTTGCGGCGCAGTGCGTCAGCTTCCATGCCGATGCCGATCAGATCGTCGGAGCGGAACATCTCTAGGGCTTGCTGTTTGGTCAGGGACATCCATTTACCCCACGGTAACGGCTATTTTAGCTGGTGGGAGGGGGTGGAGGCGAGTCTGGTGAAGGTGATTTGGTGAAGGTGATTCAAGGCGGTCTCGGGGTAGTGTGTGAAATCGCCAACAGCGATTACTCTCTTTTTGCTGTTGAGGCTGTGCGCTCCCAACTCTTGCGACTCTCTTCCGCAGACTTTTCGAACACATCATGCCCGAATTTCCGATTGGCGGCAGCGGTGCTTACTGCGTTGTAGGCGTGGAAATATAAAAGCTCCGACTCAGAGACAACGCAGCCAGCGACCGTGCGATACTCCACCCCATACCTCTCTCGTAATAGCCGAACATATTCTGGGGTCCAAGGGGTTGCCAAACCATACCCTAACTGAACGTAGTGCCCACGGGCTATATCAGAACGTGCGTCTCGTTCACCACGAATTGAAGGCTCTGGGCGGAGGGCAAAGAACAGGACAAGAGCGACGGCCGCCGCTGCAAGCGCCGCGGGCTTCCTGTGTCTGCTCACGAACTTTCTCATCGCGAAATACCGACTGCCAGCTTATTTTACAGTGAAACAGGGGTTGGCGTTACGCTTCTATCTGGGTGGCGAAGGCACGGATGTCGAGATAATAATGAATGTTCTGCGTTAGGTAGGCAAAACAACCACATTCTGAACCGTTCGTTCCCTGCTTGTTTCAGTCCACGAATAGCCTTAGGATGATGGTGGTTGGGAGATCCTGAATGCCCTCTTCTGCAAACGACATCATTACGCGCGACCCCGGCGTACTTGGCGGAACGCCCGTGTTTAGGGGGACGCGAGTGCCGTTTCAGGCCCTCTTGGACTATCTGGAAGGTGGCCAGACGCTCGACGACTTCCTCGACGACTTTCCCACGGTAACCCGGGAGGCCGCCGTGCGGGCCCTCGAACATGCGAAGTCCCTGGTTGTCAGCCGGATCTCATGAGGCTGCTCCTCGACGAGTGCGTACCCCGCAAACTGAAAACTTACATCACTGGTCACGAGTGTCAGACTGTTCCGGAGGCCGGATTGGCGGGCCGGAAAAATGGCGAGTTGTTGTCTCTGGCTGAGCAAGCCGGCTTTGAGGGTTTCTTGACGGTCGATCAGGGATTCGAATACGAACAGAACCTGCTGGGGCGGAAGATCGCAATCGTCGTGGTTCGCGCTCGGACCAGCCGGATCGCGGACTTGCTGCCATTGGTGCCCGAGATTCTGAAGGCGCTTGCTTCTGTACAAAGCGGTGAGTTCGTGCGGGTCGGCCAATAAGTCCGACCTCCACGTACTCAATCTGGGATCCCTTGCAGAAAAGAAAGCCCCGGGGCCCGCGGCAGCGCCCCAATCTCCACCCCCAGCCGGTAGTAAAGCTCCAGCCCCTCCAAACACGGCGGGTCGAGATAATAATGGATGTTCTGCGTCAGGTAGTCGCGAATGGCCTCGACGGTAATACCGAGGCGCGATGCCCACTCCTGCGCGATGGCTTCAAGATTCTTCGGCGCGAGGCCATGATCCCGTGACTTCTGGAAAACCTCCGCGATCTCTGCGCCATTCCGTCCAGCAAGCGCCTGTTTGCGAATCGCCCAGAAGGCGAACACGAATGACTTCCCCGTTCGCGCCACCCATTCCTCCGCCAGATCAAGCGTGACGTAGCGCGTCCGATCCACCTGCAGGGCCGGGTCTCCGATCAGCAATGCTGCGTCACAAGCGCCGAGCATCGCATCCAGATCCGGAGCCATGCCTGCATACTCGCGCGCCCCTCCCAGCCAATTCGCAAACAGGATCTTAGCCAGCGCGACTGACGTCATCGAAGAAGTGTCCAGCGCCACGGTAGTTCCTGCTGCTTCTAATCCATAGGTAGCAATCAAGAAGGTACCTTTTGGAAAAATTTTTAGATGTGCTTTTTGAATCGCGTCCTTTGAGATTTTTTCAAGTGTATTTGTGATGATCCCGCGATTTAGATCTGTACTAGTAACCCATGGAATATCGCCCTGAAAATATTCTGATACTGTTCTGCTGGGTGTACCTCCCGTTCTTAATTTAAAAAGTTCACCTACTGTTTTTCTTTCCCATTCAATTGGAATTTCCATTAAACTACTAAAAAGAAATCTTACTTTCTTGAATCTAGTATGGCCAATTCCTTTTGTAAGTAATTTTTGCATCAAGCCTTTCTTGAGTTTCTGAGATTGTTCAATGATCTTTTGTGTTTGTCGAATTAGTGAGTCAACGATGAAAAGAATTGAAGTAATCTTATGCTGTTCATCTATAGGAGGTACTGGGGTTAAATGATTTAACCAATGTTTTTTATTAAAATTCATTTTTTCTAGATTAGATCCTACACTTGAGATAAAGGTCTGTTGATA
>JAIQFZ010000101.1 GCA_020073015.1 Terriglobia bacterium
TCTCGAACCGGAATCGTCAGCAGCGACTTCGTTGCCGCCGTATCTCCAGGCCGGTTGCCAACTGTGTCGCAAGATCGCGCACCCGGCTACGTCGCCCGCTTTGTAGAAAATCAGCTACATGCACCACGGACTGCTAGCCCCGTAATTTGTCATGAATAACTTCCGATAACCATTCCCTCAATGAAAACGCGGCCCCCCAAGGAGGCCGCGCGATTTCTTACACTACCGCACTTTCACTATGCCATAAATTCTCAACGAAGCAAACTATATTTTGTCGATAAAATCATTGAGTTATTGGCATGATTAGATAACCGTGTCGGCTCCATTCGGCCCGAGTAGACTTGGTGCGCTCAAACAAACCAAGGCTCGGAGGGAAGGAGCCGACACGGTTATCTAATCAGGCATAAGACCCCGCCCAACGGAGCTTGGACGGGCCACCTCGCGAGTTCAGACGATTGTGATCGCCCGCGCCCACCCGCCCGAATTGGGTCATACGCCCGACAGTTCCTATTCGCGACTTGGCCTCTCGTGCTTTGTCAGATACCCAAGTGCTATGAGTTCGACCGCCGTTTTGAGGTAGAATCGTGCGCGTCATGGCAAAGAGGGAAGGACAAGAAGTCGAAAAGGTGGCCGCTTCTGGGGCGGCCTTGGGGTCGGCTCTTGACCTCTCATCTTTCGCGCTGGAAAGTTCGACTCTGGAAATTAGGTATCCATTTGCGTTGGCTTTGTGGGATCGATCTGGGAAACTGTGGCAGGCCGTCCAGCAGCGATGGCCCGATATCGTTCCTCTCTTCGCTGATCCGAAAAAGACGGATTTCAAGACTGGAAAGTCCCGCCTGGTAGTCGAATTCGAGCAAGCACGATTCGCCACGAGCGATCCTCATCGATCGCTAGAGCAGTTCTTCAAGGAAAGCAAGGAATTCATTGAACTCGCAACGGGACATTTGGATATTGCAACCTATAAACGGGTGGGCTTCCGATTGCTCTATTTCAAAGAGTTCAAAGACAGAAAGGAGGCAGCCGAGGCATTCTTTGCGCTTAATCTTTTGCGTATGCCCGACGGGAAGAAGTTCGAAATCGAAGACCCGCCGATAAACCCCCAATATTCTTTGCGCTGGGAATCGGAGAAGAAGGGCGTTATGCTACAGTTACGCTGTGAAACTCGAACGGTCGATGTCGACCCTCCCCCCGAGACAGCTCGCTTCGTGAAGCCCTTCCACAACGAAACGAGCGGGATAGTATTTGACTGTGACTACTACACGGTCGCCCCTGTGGAACCCGGGCAGGTGGACGCTTCGGAATGGATGAAGCACGGAGTGCATATAATAACGCGAGATTCCCGTTACCTGTTTGGAGGGTAGACTTTTGGCAACTGGCGTGGTGACAGCATCGACCGTTACTCCCATTGATGAAGGGGCATGGGTGCGTGTTTCTCGGGATGCCGTTACATCTGTGGAGGGTTCCCCGGAGCGGCCTGCAGCAGATTATTTGACGAAGAAAGGTGTTCACTCGCTCACTTTCGCAGAGTTTGTCGCGGTCCCGGAAGTGATAGGCCGTCGACAGGGCGTCCTCTATCCGAAGGAACTCCCTCAGACCGTCAAGCTCTCCCAACGCGACCTCTACCCAGTTCGGCACGCGTTCAGCCCCGAACACATAACGGCGCTTAGGCTGCTTCGCTTAGCCGCAGGGCGCATTCAAAAGGCGATACGGGCCCTGAATGAGGGCGATGAAATGGCCGCCGACTCCGAGGTGCAGAGGGTGCAGGTGCTACTTCCGGAATTGTTTTGCTGCCGAGCGTTGGGCGATGGGTTCGGGAGCGTCGTCAACGCCCTCATGAGCGCGTTTGAATCCTTGCGGGGCAATATGCCCAGCATATCCCAACTGAAGGCACTCTTTCGTGTGTTCGAGTTCCTGAGAGAGCAGCCTTTCCTCAGTGCAGACGACGGCGACCAACAGCTTGAACAATTGGAGGCGGTGGAGCTTAACCCTTATCCTGCCGAATTCGTGGAGTTCCTCTCAAGTGGCGAAAGCGTACGTTGAAACGACAGTCCTGGTTGATGCCCTACTAAAGCCGGGCCCGCGAGCGAGGGCGGCAAGATCCGCCATTAGGAAATTCGAGGAGTCCCAACTTCCCGTCTATTCCATCAAGGAAATGAAAGCTGGACCGTTGCATCACTACGTGTGGCTGCATGGAAAGCTCGCAACCACGGGTTCGTGGGAGCAGACGCTAACACAGTTGCGCAGGATGGCTATGTCACCCCGCAAGTACTGGGCGAGCACAGCAATCGAAGCCTTGGAAGCAGGGGCACACAGAGAAATCAGCACGACGCTGCAAGACTTAGTGCAGAAATATGGTAGCAAAGCAAGAATGGATGCCGTGCTTTGTGACCGCTATCGTTTTTCGTTGCGCTCCATAATTGTGCGCGCATGGCGAGAGCGGCGTAGGCTGACTTCTTCGGTGGTTCAGGAACTAGCATGCTATGCAGAAGCAAATGTAACCGAAGAGCGAGGTCTTATTGAGATTGGGGAAATTAAGTGCCAACCTAAAGACGAGTGCCCGTTAGCAGCGGCCTTGAAGGCGGATAGTGAGACCCTCAAGAAGCTCAAAGCGGCCATAGAAGGGCAACCAGAAAAAGCTGAGAATGCAAGGAGAACCAAAGTTCTGAAAGATTTGATTCGCTTACCCAAGCAAAAACTAACGGCGCAGCAGTGTCGCCACCTCGGGGATGCAGTTTTTGCTTTTTTCTGCCCCCCAGACGCGATCATCCTGAGCACGAACACTAGAGACCTTCTTCCCCTTACAGAAGCCATCGGTAAGAAGGCCCAAGCCCCCGACGAAGTCCCCTAGTCCTGGGTGGCGGGTGGCCGGTCATTAGCGCATCCTAATTGCCCCCGAAGGGAGCCTCCACCCGCAAGTGGTTGATTTCACGCAGGATGGCTGAAATCGGCCACCCCTCTTCCCGCAACTTTTCCCGCTCCTGCGAGTTCTAATCAGTAAGGCGCTTCAGGAACGAAAGCTGAAGGACCTCAGGATCCGGCGATCTCGCCCCGGCGAGAACCGGAAACGGAAAGAAGGAGGTTCACCATGAAGTATTTGAGATATTTGACGCTGGTCGGTTTGCTGATGCTGCCGCTCGCGTACTCGCAGGCGCAAGTCAGAGTGGGCGTGGGCATCGGGTTCGGCCCCGGCTATGTGGCCGGACCACCGGTTTGCTCCTACGGTTACTACGATTACTATCCGTATACCTGTGCTCCCTACGGATATTACGGGCCGAGCTGGTTTGCGAATGGAATCTTTATCGGCGCGGGCCCGTGGTATCACGGATTCGGACATCCGTATTATGGCCGCGGATTTTACGGTCGCGGGTTTGCTGGTCGCCCGTATGAAGGACACGGGTTCGTTGGCCGCGGTTTCGAAGGACGTGGTCCAGCCCGAGGCTTCAACGGTGGTGGCGGTTTCCACGGCGGCGGCAGCGTCCACGGCGGTGGCGGCCACGGTGGCAGCAGTGGCCACAGTGGCGGCGTCCACGGCGGACGGCGGTAACGGATGTGACATAAAGCAAATGGGGCGGCTCGCGCCGCCCCACTGACTACCGACTACTGACTACTGACTACTGACTACTGCTCCTACGTTCCTTCGCTCCAGCTCGCCAAATACTCTTCCTGCTCGGGCGTGAGGCGGTCGATCTTGATACCCATGGACTCGAGCTTCAGCTTGGCTACGCGCTTGTCTAGTTCCACCGGAACCGTATAGACCTTGCCTTCGAGCGAGGCGTGGTTCTTCACCATGTACTCGAGGCAGAGGGCCTGGTTGGCGAAGCTCATATCCATCACCGACGCCGGGTGGCCTTCGGCGGCAGCCAAGTTGATCAGGCGGCCTTCGCCCAGCAGGTTGATGCGGCGGCCGTCTTTCAGCGCGTACTCGTCCACGTAGTTGCGGGTCGTGCGTTTCGAGGACGACATCTTCTCGAGCGCCGGGATGTCGATTTCCACGTTGAAGTGGCCGGAGTTCGAGATGATCGCGCCGTCCTTCATGAGTTCGAAGTGCTGTTTGCCGAGGACGTTCTTGTTGCCGGTCACGGTACAGAAGATGTCGCCGAGCTTGGCGGCTTCTTCCATCGACATGACGCGGAAGCCGTCCATCACCGCTTCGAGCGCTTTCGTCGGGTCGATTTCCGTCACAATGACTTCGGCTCCAGCACCGCGCGCGCGCGAAGCCAGACCGCGTCCGCACCAGCCGTAGCCGGCGACCACAAACTTCGATCCGGCGAGCAGGAAATTGGTCGCGCGGATGATGCCGTCAATCGTGGATTGTCCGGTGCCATAGCGGTTGTCGAACAGGTGCTTGGTGTCGGCGTCGTTGACGGCCACGATCGGATAGCGCAACACGCCTTCCTTGGCCATGGCACGCAACCGGATCACGCCCGTGGTGGTTTCTTCGGTTCCGCCGATCACGTGGGCCAGTTCCGCGGTCCGCTTGGTGTGGAGCACGGAGACCAGGTCGGCGCCGTCGTCCATCGTGATCTGCGGCTTGTGATCGAGCGCCGCCATGATGTGCGAGTAGTAGGAATCGTTGTCCTCGCCCTTGATGGCAAACACGGGTATGTTGTAGTCACGAACCAGGCTGGCGGCCACATCATCCTGAGTGGACAGCGGATTCGAAGCGCACAGCGCCACATCCGCACCACCGTCGCGCAACGCGATCATGAGATTGGCGGTCTCGGCGGTGACGTGCAGGCAGGCCGAAACCCGGATGCCCTTGAGCGGCTGGTTCTTGATGAATTCCTTGCGGATGATCTGCAGCACCTTCATCGACTGGTTGGCCCACTCGATGCGCTTCTTGCCCAGATCCGCTAATTCGAAGTTCTTTACGTCGCAGTTGATTGGTGTCGTAGCCATTTTCTCCCTATCCCCGGATGATTCCTAAGTAACTGTCTGTGTGTTGGGTGCTGCTCAAAAACGATTCACCACGGAGGCACGGAGTCACAGAGAAAAACCAAAAAACAAGAAGAACCAAGAATCGCTTTTCTCCGTGTCTCTGTGACTCCGTGGTGGAAATCTATTTTCTCGCTGCGACCGGTTCCAACTTCAGCCCTGCGTCGGCGGCCAGCTTGGCGGCTTTGTCGGTTGCTTCCCAGGTGAAGTCGGCGTCGCTGCGGCCGAAGTGGCCGTAGGCGGCCGTCTTGCGATAAATCGGGCGGCGCAGGTTCAGCGACTCAATGATTCCGCGCGGCGTCAGTTTGAAGTTCGCACGGATCAGGTCCGGGATCAGATTCGCATCGATCTTCTCGGTTCCGAAAGTATCCACCAGGACGCTGACGGGTTCAGCAACGCCGATGGCATACGCGAGCTGGACCTCGCAGCGATCGGCGAGGCCGGCTGCAACGATGTTCTTGGCGATGTGGCGCGCCATGTAGGCCGCGGAACGATCGACCTTGGTCGGATCCTTGCCGCTGAACGCCCCGCCTCCGTGACGTCCCATGCCGCCGTAGGTGTCGACGATGATCTTGCGTCCGGTCAGCCCGGTGTCGCCCATCGGTCCGCCGATGACGAAGCGCCCGGTGGGATTGATGTGGTACTTGGTGTATTCGTCCAGCAGGTGGGCGGGGATGACCGCCTGAATCACGTGCCGCAGGATGTCGGCGCGCAGTTCTTCATTCGTCACCGTCTCGGCGTGCTGAGTCGAGACCACGACCGCATCCACCCGCTTCACTTTGCGCTGCGCGTCATATTCCACCGTGACCTGTGATTTTCCATCGGGCCGCAAATAGGGACAGGCGCCACTCTTGCGAACTTCGGAAAGCCTCAAGGTCAGCTTGTGAGCGAGTGAAATCGGCAGCGGCATCAGTTCGGGCGTCTCATTGCACGCATAGCCAAACATCATTCCCTGGTCGCCGGCGCCTCCTGTGTCTACGCCCATGGCTATGTCGCCGGACTGTTTGTTGATGCTGGAGATTACGGCGCAGGTGTTGGAATCGAAACCGTAAAGGGCGTTGTCGTAGCCGATGGATTGCACGACGCCGCGCACCAGGTTCTGGAAGTCGACGTAGGCCTTGGTGGTGATCTCGCCGGCGATCACGACCAGGCCGGTGCAGGTCAGGGTCTCACAAGCGACGCGGCTGGTTGGGTCTTCCTGCAAGCAGGCGTCGAGAATGGCATCAGAAATCTGGTCGGCGATTTTGTCGGGATGTCCCTCGGTGACCGATTCCGAGGTAAAAAGAAAACGATTGGTTGCTGGCAAGCTGGTATCTCCTCAAAGGTAACGTCGAGCCTGATTCGTCCGCAAAGGTGGGCTTGTGACCCGAATGGCTCTTGACCGGGGGTCTGACTCGTTGTCTTCAAAACGGTAACAGAGTTGACTGTGCCGGCGCAACGAAATTGGCCGGGCGGGAGGGGGTAAACATTGAGTGGCATCCGGGCCCCATTGAATGGGTCGTGAGGTGCGCTAAGCGGAAGAAAAGAAAGAGGGAAATTCTACTGGATCGGCGATGCCGGCGGGCCGCTCGCGGTAACCCCCCCGGGGCCTAAGGTAATGGTCCGGACTTCGCCGCGTTTACCCAGTTGGTCGAGCTTGGTTCCGTTGTAGACCACGTCGATGCCGCCCGCGTTTCCGGCTTTGACGACGACCTCCTTGTGGCCCCGGACAGCGCGCTGATCCCCGGCGGCGAGTATGCCGGAATAGACGGTTCGGCCATCGGAGGCGATGGCAGTCCAAGAGTCTTCCCGAGCCTGGACAACGACGACGAATCCGCCCGCTGCAGGTGGGACGGAGGCTTCCGGCGGCGTCTTTGCAGGAACCTGTCCCGAGGTGCGCGCGCTGGTCGGCGTGATCTGGGGAGGAGAACTTACAGTCGAGCGAATGGATGGGGGGGTGATGGAAGGCTTGTCTCGATCAGGGGCAGCCGAACTCGGGGTGGCCGGTGCGGGTTGCGCGTTTTCGACGAACTGCTGAGACGCCGGAGTCCCGGGAGGGGACTGCGTGGCCGCGCCGTCGTGCTTCTTCTGACGATGGCTCCAGATCGAAAGCGCGAGCGCGGCCAGCAGCAGAATCGCGGCGAACAGGCCCCAAGGCAACTGGCGTTGTGGAGCAACGGCGCTGGCCTCGATGCGCTGAACGGACTCTTCCGCGGGTAATTCCGGCTGGACCGGTGGAGCGTCGCCGCTCGCTTCCAGGTAGTCTGCGACGGTCTGATCTTCATCCAGGCCGACATGACGGGCGTAGGCGCGGACAAAGCCCTTGTTGAAGATGCCTCCCGGTAACTGGTTGAACTTATCATCCTCGAGCGCCTGGAGCATGCGGGTGCCGATCTTGGTGGACTGGGAAATTTGTTCGAGGGTAATGCTGCGCTTTTCGCGCTCGCGCCTCAGCTTTTCTCCAAAAGAAGGCAAACCAGGCTCCTGTTCGGATCGGATGGCGGTGGCCATTCTACTCTTTGAAGATGGCATCATGGTAGGCCATTCGGGCCGACGGGCGCAGATTCCGGCTCGCCGGGCAGGTTAGCTGCGTTGGTTCTGGTTACCAACGTTCGTTGCCCAGCCGGGGTAACCAAACCTATAATTTACTATCCCACCGAACGAGGAGTTCATGCCGGAGGCAGCGGGCACATCCCCAATTCGCCTGTCGCAAGAGCTGACCATCTTTCATGATGTGGCGAAGGCGCTGACCTCGTCGCTCGACCTGGACTCGATCCTGCAGACCATCATGGAAAAGATGGCGGAATACTTCCGCCCGGATACCTGGTCGCTGCTCATGGTGGATGAAGAGAAGAGCGAGCTTTACTTCGCCATTGCGGTGGGTGCGGCGGCGGACGTGCTGGCGGATGCACGGGTCAAAGTGGGCGAAGGCATTGCCGGGTGGGTCGCCAAGCACGGCGAGGCGTTGATTGTGCCCGACGTGCAGAACGATCCGCGGTTCTCTCCCCGGCTCGACGAGTTGACGCGCTGGCAGACGCGCTCGATCATCTGCGTGCCGCTGCGCTCGAAACACCGCGTGCTGGGTGTGATCCAGTTGGTCAATGTGAACGTCGAGGGCTTGAGCGAGCAGGAGTTGTTCTTCCTGCAGGCCTTGTGCGACTACGCGGCCATCTCCATCGAAAACGCCCGCGCCGTCGAAAAGATTCAGGAACTGACCATTACCGACGACTGCACGGGCCTGTTCAACGCGCGTCATCTCTACAAGACGCTGGAAACCGAAGTCTACCGTTCGGCGCGCTTCGGCTATCAGTTCAGTGTCATCTTTATCGATCTCGACCACTTCAAGCAGGTCAACGACACGCACGGACACCTGATTGGAAGCCGCCTGTTGAATGAGATCGGGTACCTGATCAAAGCGCAGTTGCGACTAATCGATTTTGCGTTCCGCTACG
Organism: Terriglobia bacterium; assembly: GCA_020073015.1. Taxonomy (GTDB): domain Bacteria; phylum Acidobacteriota; class Terriglobia; order Terriglobales; family Acidobacteriaceae; genus Acidiflorens. Next base: position 8,367 of record JAIQFZ010000101.1, read on the forward strand.
GTGGAGACGAGTTCGTGGTGTTACTGCCCCAGACCTCCAAGGATCAGGCGGTGGTAGTGGCGAAACGTCTGCAGGACTCGCTGCGCTCAGGGCGTTTCTGCGTCGACCAAGGCCTGAACCTGAATGTTCGCGCCAGCATGGGCCTGGCTACCTTCCCGCACGATGCCCAGACCCCACACGACATCATCCGGCAGGCTGACGAGATGATGTACGTGGTGAAGAACACCACCCGGGACAATATTGGGATTGCCTCCCGGGGGTTGATGGAGTAGTCGCGCGTCGCGAATCGCGAGGGAGGAGTCAGCGGTGCTCCCTGCAAGTCCGTAAATTGCTTCCGAGTTGCCCGTGACTCGGGCGCAACCTCGACGAGGCACGGTTTGCGATCGAGGCCACCTGTACGTGTAGCCGACGGATGTGCGTGGGCTGGGGAAGGTCACTGCGGATAAAAGACTGGATCCGCCGGCTCCCGCATACCCCACCTTCCTCTCTGTTTGACGGTCGGCTCGTTCACTCTCCCAGGTTCATCTTGCGCAGCAGGGCCGCGAAGCGTGGGTCTGCCCGGAGGGGATCGAAGTGCGCGTAGCTCAGGATCGGCATCATGTTCTGGTCGCGCTCTTCGACCGCGCGATCGAACCACTCGAAGGCGGCGTCGATTTCTCCGAGGCCGAGATGCACATGGGCGAAGTTCGTTGGAAGAATGTAGCGTTCGGATCGTTGAAATTGCTCCAGCACGGCGCGCGCTTCCGCTTTCCTCCCGCACACCCCCAGGGCAAAGCCCAGCCATGCGAGGAGGTGGTCCGCTCCCGGAGCCAATTCAACTGCCCTCCGGTGCCCAGCGATCGCTTTCTCAGCGAAGTCTGGCCTCACGTTCCCACGGACAGATTCTTCGAAGTACTTCTGTCGGTATGCGATTCCGGTGATGAAGGGCGGCCAGCACGAATTCGGCTCTAGTTCGAGCATGAACCGGGCTTCGTCGATGGCGCGGTCGTACTCTCGTGCGAGGAGCAGCATGATTCCGAACCAGCAGCGCGTGCCGCCGGCCAGGGGATCCGATTCGAGGGCGGCTTCGAGTTCGGCAACGGCTTCGTCGATCCGATTGTGCGGCATCAGAATCACGAGGGCATGACAGAACCTCACGAACGGCGATGTGCGATTGAGTTCGAGCGCCCTCGCCATCGCACGCTCAGCCGCCGGCCAGTTGTAGTCGAGTTGCTTGTGGTATTCGGCGAGCACCGCGTGCGCTTCGGCCAGCGTGTCGTCGATTTCGGCTGCCCGTAGCGCGTAGGTGACGCCAATCGCATACGCATCTCTAGGGCGCATGTAGCCTTTGTACCCCAGCCACGAGTAGAGGTCGGCCAGGGCGATGTGAGCCAGCGCGAACTCGGGGTCGAGCCCAATCGCGTCCTCGAAGTGCTGCTTGGCTTTTGCCATCTCTTCGGGAATCAGTCTCTCTGCGAGGTACCGTCCTTGAATGTACTCGCTATACGCCGCGAGGTTCTCGGTGGGCTGTCTCCTGCTGTGAGCCCAGGTCAAACGCCCGTGGACTTCCTCGGCGACTCCGGGGGCGTCGATGTGCGTGGCGATGTCTTGTGCCACGGAGCTCTGCAGGTGGAAAATGTCGCGCAGCTCCGCCTCGTATCTCTTGGCAAACAGGTGCGCCTGATCGCTGGTCTGAATGAGTTGCACGTTGATTGCAACCCGGTCCTGAGTGTGCCGGAGGCCACCTTCCACCACGTAATCGGCGTTCAACTCGCGGCCGATGCGGCCCACGTCCTTGTGGCTGCCCTTGTAGTGCATAGCCGTGGTGCGGGCAATCACCGCCAGTTGCTTCGGCGCCAGGCTGGCCATTGCGGTGATGATCTCGTCCGTCATGGCATCGCTGAAGTATTCCTGCGCGAGATCGCCGCTCAGGTTCATAAAGGGTAGCACGACGAGCCGTGCTCTCCTCGCTTTCGGTTCTGCCGTGGCCGAGGGGAGCGCGTAAACATCTGCCATGAAACGATAGCCACGTTTCGGCAAGGTCTCGATGAAACGCGGATGCTCAGCCGAGTCGCTCAACACCTCGCGCAAGTGGGCGACCACGGCATTCAGGTTGTTGTCGAAATCGACGAAAACTTTCCCCCGCCACAGCAAGCGCTGCAGATGTTCGCGGGTGACCACCTGTCCGGGGTGTTCCAGAAGCGCCGTCAGCACCTGGAACGATTGCTCGCGGAGGCCGATCCTGATCCCCCGTTTGCGGAGTTCGCCGGAGCCCAGATCGGCTTCGTAGCAGTCGAAGCGCACCACGTGGGACATCGTCCGGTGCTGGGCCAGGTTGGTCGGCATCACACATCCCCGTTTGTCGTCTCTTTACACTTCTGACGGACAGGTAAGCTCGACCTCTAGTAACTAGCATACGCCGGCGACCTTCGGCGTCAAGAGCCAACCCGAGTGGAATTAGGCGCTTACGTGCCAAGGTAGATTTAATGCAAAAGCAAGCTCGATCCTGTTTACAGCGAGTATGAGCGGCGCTCAGATAGTAGTGTGCAGCATTGCATTCACAACAAGCAACGGATGCGCAAAAGGACACTCATTCAGAAACTCAGCCTCGTGCTCGTCACATTTGCCTTCGGAATTCCGCAGTGCCGGATCAAAGCTACAGGCGACTACTGGCAGGCACGGTCGCGGAAGCTTCACTAATCGCGAGAATCCGGCGGCGATTAGGAAAACAATCTACATCGAGGTGCAACATGAAACTACGCATGCTCATCGTTATCTTCCTGTTACTCACCTGCGGAGCCATGGCAAGCGGCAAGCGTGTCCACGTGCCGCTGCCCGCCGACTTGCAGGGCGAATTGAACGGCGTGCCTTACCTCATCCGGGTTCCCGCAAATTGGAACGGCACACTGCTCGTCTACTCTTATGGATACGCCGAAGCTTTCACGGACCCGTTACCGCTGGCACCCCCGATTGTGGACGTCAACACGCTGCTTGCCAAAGGTTTTGCTCTCGCCGGGATCCACGCCGCTGGTGCGGTGAAGATCGCTGGAGCGGCCACGGACGCGGGGTGGAATGTGAAGGAGAGGATAGAGAACACCGCTGCCGTAACTGCGGCCTTCCGCGGGTTGGTGGGCCGGCCACGGCGGACCATCATGTGGGGTCAGTCGATGGGTGGCCTGGTGACGCTCGCCATGATCGAAAAGTTCCCCGGGCTCTATGACGGTGCGGTCCCTTTGTGCGCTCCTGGGGCCGGGACGCCACGCATGATGGATCAGAGGCTTGATTTCAGATTAGCCTACGCCGTCGCGTTCGGATGGAACGACGCGTGGGGAACGCCGGACAATCTCCGCGCCGATCTGAACGTCATAACCGAGGTATTCCCCCACGTTGTGCAGCAATTAACCCCCGACAAGGTGTGGCGCTGGGAATTCTTGCGGCTAGTCAACCGGATTCCCGCCGACCCCAGCTTCTACGCGTCGCCCGTGCCATTCCTATTCCAGAGTGTGTGGTTATCCTTCGCGCCGCCGCTGGAACTCGGCCAACGTGCGGGTGGCCATGTGGCCCAGAACATTGGGCGCGTGTACATACTCAGGGATGCGGACAGGTTGTATCTGCAGAACAACTTTGGGGTAAGCAAGGACTCGCTCGACTCGCTGCTGGAGGCGATGAATGACCAGACGATCTATGCCTCCGACCGCAACGCGCGTCGCTACGCCGAGCATTACTACAATCCCACCGGTCGAATCAGGCGGCCTGTCCTCACCCTGCACACCACCGGTGACGCGGCTGTCATTCCCAACAACGAGAGGGCCTATCGCACTGCCGTCAAACAGCATGGCAACCCGAAGCTGTTAATGCAGGAATTTTCTACCGGCAACGGCGTAGTGAACACCCATTGTACGTTCACTCCGGCGCAGATACTCGCCGGCATTGACGCCATGATCTATTGGCTCGACACCGGAAATCGCCCCGATCCATCGGTTTTCTTTCCCCCTGCACTGGGATTTGATCCGAGCTTCGCCCCGCAACCATGGCCGTGGTGAACGTGTCAGACCCATCTCTCCAGCCCTCCGCTTCGCCAGTAGCGGAGGGCTGTCGGGTCGGGCGCCGACGCCGCCCCGTGACTCTCGCTGTTCGCATCGGCGTCGTTCGGGATGTTGAACGATGCTGCTAACGAGGAGCGCACCCGTAATTTTTCTCTGTTTGTGCATACAATCCGCGCAAAGTCGCGCGAAAGTTTGCCCATTCTTGCTTGGAAACTTTTTTGTGGCCTTCGTCATGGCCATCGAGTTCGAATTGGCGGTTCGCTCTCCCGGTCGAAGACCGGTTACGGCTCCTGCTCACCGTGTGGCGGAGCTATTTTCATCGTGTATACGTAGTTGATCTGTACCCCAGGGATCGTCAGCATCGCTCCGATCTACCGAATACGCCAACAAAGCTCGGTTCCGGCAAAGGAGGGAGCCGCCCCTGGTTCGACATGTGTGGCAACCCAGGCGTGATCTGATTGCCACAGAATGCGATTTCGGGTGGATGGTCGGCGATACGGAAGTTGCGAGACTCCGGCGCGGAACGCTGCTTAGCGTTCGACTCTGGTGATTCGTCGGCCCTCTCCGTGGGTTGCTTTGAATTACACTTGATGCTGGTCGCCCATTCACCCTTGCCCAGGCGGCGGGAACTCGCGACTCGCTACTGCTTTTCTCTCTTCTTCAGATCTCCGGGGTCGACCGGCTTTTTCTCCAGATCGTGAGGATCGGGCTTCCACGCGGAGGCGTTGGCGGGCGCGGACGGGTTCACGCCGAAATCCCACACATAGAGATTCATGCCTTCTTTGCCGAGCATTTCGGCGACGGCGTATTCGCCGGGGAGCAGAGGTTCGGTGGGCGTGAGCTTGACCCAGCCTCCAGTCATGGGAGTCACGGTGGCGGCGACGAAGCGCTCGTCGGCCTTGACTTTGCCGTACACGGCGATCTTGATTCCTCCCGCAACACGCTTGCCGCCCTTGACTTCGGCGCGAATGATCTTGAAACGCTCGGCGGGAGGCAAGGGAGCCGATTCTCCCTTGGTCACCTCGGCGGTAGCGGCGGGTGTGCTTGGGGCGCTGCCTGAGCCCTGGCTGCCCTCGATGTTGATGTAGATCGACGGCACACCGACGTGCGACTGAGTCTTCGCGTGCGGGCCGGGAAGTTCGATGGTCTGCTTGGCACTGGCCAGTGGATTGATAGCCGCCCGCAGGATGTTCGACTTCATATTCCGGTTGAGCTCGCCGCCGGACTGCTGGAGTTCGGCGAGCTGCGGCTGGTTCTGGAAGGTGTCGAGCAGGAAGATGCCGCCATCATCGGGCAGGCGCAGGCCGGGAGCGACGTGCGGGGAGCGGGCTTCTTCGGCTTTCTGCTCGGCCTCGAGTTCCTGATCGAGTTGGACCGCTTCGGGAGCAGGCGTGCCTTGCAGCCGGCCCTGCTCATACTTTTCAGTGGCGTCCCAGTCGATGAGCGATTTCGGGATTTCTTCCCACTCGCCGCGCTCGGCGCTGAAGTAGTGGACACGCTCACCCTTGACTTCGTACTTGGTGATCGACTGGTAAGAACCGTCTTTGAGGATCAGGCGCTTGGCGAGGGTCTGGGCGGACGCGGGGATTTGGGACAGGGGAAAGAAGACCAGCACAACGGTCACTGCCGAGAGAAGTCCTGCCCTGCCGATGATGGATTTCATGCCGCGGAACATTATCGGTCTTTTCCAACGCCTCCGAAAGGTTAGATGCGGGCGGTCGCGCATGGGGACGGCCGTTATCCCGTATTGTGCAGGCCGGCGGCTATCCCGTTCATGGTGGCGCCGATGGCGTAGTCGAGGGGTGGATCGGGAGTGCCCACGCGCTTGCGGGCGTAGTCGAGGGGTGGATCGGGAGTGCCCACGCGCTTGCGGCGCAGCAGATCGACCTGAATCAGGCTGAGCGGATCGACGTACGGGTTGCGCAGGCGCACAGATCGGAAGAGCACGGGATTCTTTTCCAGTAACTCTTGTTGGCCGGTGACGGCGAGAATGAGCCGTCCGGTGCGCTCGAATTCCTCGCACAGCATTCCGAAAACGCGGTCGCGGAGGGCTGCGTCCGTGACCAGGCCTGCATAGAGGTGTGCGATGGCGAAGTCCGCCTTGGCCATGGCGATTTCCACGCTGCGAATCAGACTGGCGAAGAGCGGGAATCCGTGCATCATTTCGCGCAGGAGTTGCTTGTGTGCGGCGCCGCGCTGGGCGAAGCGCTCGAGGGCGTGGCCGACTCCAAACCACGCGGGGACGGCGTGACGGCTTTGCATCCAGCCAAATACCCAGGGGATGGCACGCAGGTCTTCGAGGCTGCGAGTCGCGGTGCGGCGCGCGGGGCGCGACCCGATGCGGGCGTTCTCCAATTCGTTCACCGGGGTGGCCTGCTCGAAGTATTCGAGGACTTCCGGATTCTCCGCGATGTGTTCGCGGTAGAACGCGAAGGCATCGGCGGACATCGATTCCATGGCCTCGTCCCAGCGCTGCTTGGCTTCGGGCGAAGCTTGGGGCGGCATCGTGATTGCTTCGAGGCAGGCCGCGATCATGATTTCCAGATTCCACTCGGCGAGCACGGGGTCGGCATATTTCCAGCTCAGGACTTCACCTTGCTCGGTGATGCGGATCTGGCCCGAGAAATCGCCGGCGGGCTGGGCGAGGATGGCGGCGTGGGTGGGGCCTCCGCCGCGGCCCACCGTACCGCCGCGGCCGTGGAACAGACGCAGCTGGACGTCGCATTCGCGCGCAGCCTCATGCAAGTGGTGCTGCGCTTTGTGCAACTCCCAGGTGCTGGTCAGCATGCCTCCGTCTTTGTTGGAGTCGGAGTAGCTGAGCATGACTTCGTGGGTGCGTCCCCAGGAGTCGAGCAGCGGTCGGAATTCGGGCGCATTCCAGACGCGGCGCATGATGGTGGGGGAACAGCGCAACGCGTCGATTGATTCGAACAGAGGGACCGGCATCAGGCCGGGATCGCCGTTCTTGGCAGCGACCGAGACGCCGCCGAGTGCGGCGAGCCGGACGACTGCGAAGATGTCGTGTTCGGACTGCGTGTTGCTGATGATGAAGTTGCGGATCGCTTTGGGGGAGTGCGTCTTCTTTAGTTCGGCAATGGCGCGGAAGGTATCGAGCAGTTCGGCCGAGGGCGCGCAGAGCTCTGGCGGAAACTGAGCTGCTTGTGCCGGCGGCCTTCCCGCAGATGCCAGCTCAGCGAGCGCTTGGGACTGTACGCGGGCGTGCTGGCGAATGTCGAGCGCGTGCAGGTGGAAGCCGAACGTTTGTACCTTTCGCAAGAGGGGCGAGACGAGTTCGGCCAAGCGCTGGCCTTGGTTCGCGCCGAGGCTGTCGCGGATGATGCTGAGATCTTCTTCAAATTGTTCTGGCGACTTGTAGGCGTGTTCATGTTTTGACGATTTGCGGGTGAAGCGCAGACGGGCGATCAAAAATTCGAGGAAGTGGCGATAGAGTTCCGCGGCGGTGATCTGTTTCCAGCGGGAATATTTTTCGCCGAGTTTCTCGTCGTATTCGCGGGCGCGCCGAGCGAGCGCCTCAGACACGCCAATGCGGCGGGTCGACATGCTCAACTGTCCGATCAGGCGCGTGGTTTCGGCGATGTAGTGATCGATGATGACGTGACGCGCCATGGTGACCGCATCGCGGGTGGAGGCGGCGGTGACGAAGGGATTGCCGTCGCGGTCGCCCCCGATCCAAGATCCAAACGAGAGCAGTTCAGGTACCTCGGCGGACGCGCCGTAGACGTCGCGCAGGGATTCTTCGAGTTCCGCGAAGAGGCGCGGGAGAGTTTCGAAGAGGACCATGGGAAAGTAGTCGAGCCCCATGTGGATTTCGTCGCGCACGGTTGGCTTGTTGAGTCGGACTTCGTCGGTCTGCCAGAGCGCGGTGATCTCGGCGAGGATCAGCGATTCGTATTGGCGGGCTTCGGAATCGGAAAGCGGCAATTGGTCGAGACGCTCGAGATAGCCTGCAATGCGGCGGCGTTTCAGTCGGATGGTATGGCGCGTGATTTCCGTCGGGTGTGCGGTGAAGACGGGCGTTACTTTGACCTTGCGCAGGGATTCGAGCATGGCGTCGGCAGAGATTCCTGAGGAACGCATGCGGACGAGGGTGCCGCGGAACGAGCCGTCCGCCGCGGGCGTTTTGTCCGCTAGCAAGCGGGCGGCGCGGCGGCGGCGCTTGCGATGGTTGGTTTCGGCCAGGTTGGTGAGCTCGAAATAGATGGAGAAGGCCTTGGTGACCCGGTACGCGTCTTCGACCGACAGGCCGCGGATCACTTCGTGGGCGCGGGCCATCAGGGTGTCGAGTTCGGATGTGGCGAGCTGCTCGCGGTGCTGGATCAGCAAGCGGCGCAACTGCTCGACGACATCGAAGAATGCCTCGCCTTCCTGCTCGACCAGCCGGGCGGCGGGAGCGGCATCGCTCCAGAGGGGACTGTCAGGCATGGGATATTTTAGCGGAAGAGCAGCAGGACAAGTTTCTTCTCGTCGTTGGTGGTTGGATGACAAGTGGGTGACGGGGATCATCGGAGCGTCGTAGTGCAACGACGCTTCAGGAGTCGGGAAAAATCCAAAGTGTGAGACGATCAGGGACAGCCCCGCTCTCCTTGAAACGAAGGTGGCACATGGTTCTGATGTTGGAATGTCATGGAGGCCGCTCTGTCTTGAAGTCCACAAGGCATAAGAACGTGAGTCGCTCGGAAGCTCGGCAGCTCTTCAGAATGGCAAAAGCTTGCTTTGTCGTTTCGACCGGACCAAAGAACTGGAGGAAAGGCCTCGAGTTGCTAAAGCGAGCCGCTGGCCTTGGCCATGTAGACGCTCACGAATGGTTGGGGGCTGTCTATGATTATGGCCTGGGCACGAGACGAAGCCGTCGCCGCTCCTTTGAGCACTATCTCACTGCGGCCAACGCGGGAAATCCTAATGCCGAATACCACATTGGTCTTTTCTATCTGGAAGGCATCGTTGGTCGAAAAGACCATTCGAGAGGTCTCGAATGGATGAACAAAGCGGCCAGGCATGGTGATGTAGGGGCCGTGCATGTGCTTGGCCATTGCTACCGATACGGACAGGGTGTGCCAAGAAATCTGAAAAAGGGTTTTACCCTTGAACTGAAGGCCGCTCGAAAGGGAGTCCCTGAGGCTCAGTTTGCGGTAGGATTCTGCCTCAGTCGCGGGACGGGTGTTCGACCTGATCATGAACAGGCTCTGAAATGGTAGCGGAAAGCCGCCAAGCAAGGCGTCGAAGATGCCGCCTACAATGTAGGTTACTTTTACGATCACGGTCGCGGCACCAAGAAAGATCCTGAGAAGGCAAGGTACTGGTATAAGCGCGCCATGGAGCTTCGGAAAGAACGGAAGAGCGAACAAACTTGCCTACCACGCCTGTACTAAACGCGGGGGCTTCTTCCGGTGGTCCAGTGGGCCACGTTTCGAAAACCGCAAACGCGTGGAACCCCCTATCTTAGAGTGGTCGCTCGAAGGCAAGAGACAAGTCCCAAGCTTTTGACAGTCGTGGAATCCCACCCTTCAAAAACGAAGGGTGGGGCACCCTCATTTCATTCTCTGCCGATCATTCTCTGCCGACATAGGTTGCAACTGACAGCTAAAGACTGAGGGCTGACAGCTCCCTCTTTTTCTACATTCCCATCCGGGAAATTCTCTGCCATAATTGATCGTGCACCCCAGCCTGCACAAATTCTCAAAACAAAATAGAGCGAGGAAGCGATGTCGGCAAAGTACATCTTTGTGACGGGCGGAGTTGTGTCTTCTTTAGGCAAGGGACTGGCGGCGGCTTCGATTGGATGCCTGCTCGAAAGCCGGGGCCTCAAGGTCAACCTGATGAAGTTCGATCCGTACCTGAACGTCGATCCGGGAACGATGTCGCCGTTTCAGCATGGCGAAGTGTTCGTCACCGACGATGGGGCCGAAACCGATCTGGACCTTGGCCACTACGAGCGCTTCACCCACGCCAAACTTTCTCGCGATAACAACTGGACCACCGGCCGCCTGTACGAGCAGATCATTGCCAAAGAGCGCCGCGGCGACTACCTGGGCAAGACCGTGCAGGTCATCCCGCACGTGACGAATGAAATCAAGGCGGCGGCGAAGAAAGTCGCGCAGGACGTGGATGTGGCGCTGGTCGAGATTGGCGGCACAGTGGGCGACATCGAGTCGCTGCCGTTTATTGAAGCCATCCGCCAGATGCGGCAGGAACTGGGGCGCGATAACACACTGTTTGTGCACGTGACGCTGGTGCCGTTTATTGCGGCTGCGCAGGAGTTGAAGACCAAGCCGACCCAGCATTCGGTGAAGGAACTGCTGAGCGTTGGAATTCAGCCGGACATTCTGCTTTGCCGTACTGACCGTTTTCTTTCGAAAGACATCAAGTCGAAAATTGCGCTGTTTTGTAACGTCGAGGAAGAGGCCGTGATCACGGCGAAAGACGTGGCGTCGATTTATGAAGTCCCGATCGTGTTCGCGCATGAAGAAGTCGACACGCTGGTGATGCGGCGCCTGCACCTGGAGGCGAAGGATCGCGACCTTTCGAAGTGGAACGAGCTGGTGCACCGCGTTTACAACCCGAAGGACGTGGTCAAGATCGGGATTGTCGGCAAGTATGTGGAGTATGAAGACTCGTACAAGTCACTGAAGGAAGCGCTGGTGCACGGCGCACTGGCGCACAATCTGAAGCTGGAAGTGAACTGGATCGAGGCCGAAGGGCTGGAGGCTGCCGACAAGACGGACAGGAGTTACGAAGCGCAGCTGGAAGGCTACGACGGTCTTCTGGTGCCGGGCGGATTCGGGAAGCGTGGCATCGAGGGCATGCTGAACGCGATACGGTATGCGCGCGAGAAGCACGTGCCTTATTTCGGGATCTGTCTGGGAATGCAGACCGCTTGCATTGAGTTTGCCCGCAACGTGTGCGGGTTGGCGGACGCGAACTCCAGCGAGTTTGATCCGGCGACTCCGCATCGCGTGATCTACAAATTGCGCGAGTTGCGCGGCGTCGAGGAACTGGGTGGCACGATGCGGCTGGGTGCGTGGCCGTGCAAGATCGAGCCGGGAACGCTGGCACACAGGGTTTACGGTCAGACCGAGATCAGCGAGCGGCACCGGCATCGGTATGAGTTCAACCGCGAGTATGAAGAGACGCTCGTGGCGGGCGGGCTCAAGATTTCGGGCTCGACTCCGGACGGAACGTACGTGGAGATGGTGGAGATTCCCGAGCATCCGTTCTTCATTGGGTGCCAGTTCCATCCGGAGTTCAAGTCGAAGCCGCTCGAGCCGCATCCCTTGTTCAAGGCGTTTGTGGGCGCTTCCTATGCGTACGGTCAGAAGCGGAAAGAGCAGAAAGAAGCGGCCGAGGTGGAGATGTTCCTGCGGCCGGAGAATGTGGGACGGAGATAGTTTGTTGTTTCTGGTTGCTAGTTTCTTGTCGTGGGGTTTGCTAGAAACAAACAACTAGCAACTATGGAACTGACACTGTGAGCACCAGCTTCCAAATCGACAACGTCCGGGTGGGCTCCGGGGATTTGTTTCTGATTGCCGGACCGTGCGTGATTGAGAGCGAAGATCATGTCCTGCGCATGGCGGAGATCATCAAGGGCGTGACGCGCTCGCTGAATTTCCCGTTCATCTTCAAGGCGTCCTATGACAAGGCGAACCGCACTTCGATCCGCAGCTATCGCGGACCGGGGATGAAGGAAGGGCTGCGCCTTCTGAAGAAGGTTAAAGATGAAGTGCACATTCCGGTGTTGACCGACGTGCATCAGGTGGCCGACGTCGCCGCAGTCGCGGAAGTGGTGGACGTGCTGCAGATCCCCGCGTTTCTCTGCCGGCAGACCGATCTGGTGGTGGCGGCGGCGCTGAGCGGGCGTCCGGTGAACATCAAGAAGGGGCAGTTTGTATCGCCCTGGGACATGAAGCACGCCGTCGAAAAATGCCGCGATGCGGGGAATAGCCAGGTGTTTGTGACCGAGCGCGGCTCGAGCTTCGGGTATAACAACCTGGTTGTCGATATGCGTTCGCTCGCCATCATGCGCAAGTTTGCGCCGGTGGTGTTTGACGCGACGCACTCGGTGCAGTTGCCGTCGTCTTCGCACGGCGATGAAGATCAACCCACGGTGAGTGGCGGCCAGCCGGAGTTTATCCCTGTACTTTCGCGGGCGGCGGTGGCGGCGGGCGTGGACGGCGTGTTCATGGAAGTCCACGACAATCCGAAAGAAGCGAAGAGCGATGGCGCCAACGCGCTCGACACCCGCAACCTGCGCGGCGTGTTGAAAGAACTGCTGGCGGTGCGGCAGGCGCTGGATGCGGCGCACGCCACGCCGTGAGAGTGGGTGCGCGATATCCAGCCAATGAGCGTTCCGTTTCAGCCCCGAAGGGGTGACCCAGCTTAGCCCAGCGCTTCAGCGCTGGGTGGGCGGGAGAAAAAGACTAAGTCCCTTAGGGACGGCCCACTTCTATCCCAGCACGTGGGCCGGGTCGTAATCAATCCCATAACGCCTGAGGAATTCCAGAAATTCGTCCTCATAATTCCGCTTCTTGTGATGCTCCGGCTGGTTCTTGATATATTCAACGACGTCGTCCGTTTGCGACGCGCTGACACTGAACGCGCCGTAACCTTCCTGTCACGCAAAATTGCTTCCAGCCGCGCCGGTGTCATTGAGCCATTCCGAGGAGCAACCCTTGAGGGTCTGAACTGCCTTTGAGAGAGGCAGTGGGGGTGGCAGCAGGATCAAGGCATGGCAATGATCTTCCGCGCCACCGATCTTGATTGCCTCGAATTTGTGATTGCGTGCGATGCCCGCGATGTAGGCCCAGAATTTGGGTTGGAGGTCCTCCGGCAGGCATTTCTGGCGTTCTTTGGTGCTGAAAACAACGTGAACACGGTTGCTTGAGTATGTGTGCGACATGGGTCGTCCCTCTGGGACTTGGTCTCAAATTTGGACGTCTACCCAGCGCTGAAGCGCTGGGCTAAATTGGCTTGCCCCTCCGGGGCAGGGTCATCGTGAGTTATAGCTGCCCGGCGAAGGGCAGCAATCGGTGGGGATCGAGTGATTCTCGGGAGGGAAGTACCACTGTAGCGGTTCAAGCCGTCGGCAGCGGTGATGCCGATCACGCTTGCTTAGTTCACTTCTGAATCTGATACCATTCCCGCCTCATCTGAATTTCATCGGATATGCATTGGTTGGCAACGATTGGCGGCGTGGTTCTGATCTTCGTCATTCTGCTGGATGCTTTTGAGACTATCGTTCTGCCGCGGCGCATTAAGCGCACTTTCCGCATCACCGGATGGTTTTACAAGAACACCTGGACGATTTGGATGGGTCTGGCGCGGCATATCCCGTCCGCGAACCGGCGGGAAGGGTTCCTGGCTTACTTTGGTCCGCTGTCGCTGATTTTTCTGCTGGTGTTCTGGGCGATTGGGCTGATCTTCGGATTTGCCTGCGTGCAGTATGGGCTGGGAGAACATCTGCAGTTGGGCAGCGAGAAGATTACTTTCGGGAAACTGATCTACCACAGCGGGGAGACCTTCTTCACGCTGGGGTATGGCGACATCACTCCCAGCAACGCTGCCGCCCGCGCGCTGGCTGTGCTGGAAGCGGGCATGGGCTTCGCGTTTCTCGGAGTCGTCGTTGGATACCTGCCGGTGGTGTACACGGCGTTTGCGACGCGGGAGATCGAAATCTCGTTGCTCGATGCGCGTGCCGGGTCGCCGCCCAGCGCCACCGAATTTTTGAGCCGGCTGGGATGCTGCCCCGAGCAATTGGTGCTGGACGGCATTTTTCGCGACTGGGAGCGCTGGTGTGCCGAGCTGCTTTCGTCGCACATTTCCTATCCCGTACTGGTCTTCTTCCGTTCCCAGCATTCGAACCAGTCGTGGCTTTCTGCTTTGACGGTGATGCTCGATGTGACATCACTGATTATGACGGGCGTGGATGGCATCCATCCGGACCAGGCGAAGTTGACGTTTGCGATGGCTCGGCATGCGGCGGTCGACCTGGCCCAGGTGCTCAATGCGCGGTACAGTCCGCGCGACGCAGAGCGGAATACTGTCGAGGATCTGAAGCGGATGCGCGCAGAACTCGCGCAACACGGCGTGACTTTCTACGACGGTCCGGACGCTGCGGAGCGGCTGGCGGAACTACGAGCGCTCTATGAGCCTTATGTCTACGCGCTGGCGCGGCGGCTGTTCATGACTCTGCCGCCCTGGGTCCGCCCGGAATATAAGAAAGATAACTGGCAGGGCGGACCTTGGGACCGGGCGATTCAAGCACGGGCGCTGGTGCGTCCGGGGCATGCGGTGGATGACCATTTCTGAGGCGGGTGATCAGGGCGTGTAGGGTTGTTATTCACAGGACCCAGCACTACGTTTGCGAACGCCTGAGGTCCGCTTAAGGGTGTGATAGAAAATTTCGAATTGCTGGGCAGCCTGCCGGTCGTATCTGGGTCTCAAGACCTCGTACGCTACCTCCCCTTCGTTCCGAATCAATTCTTGTAATGTGAGAGCGTGAGCATACAACTGCTGGGAAAAGTGCAACACCTTCTCCAGATCGATGGCATTCGACGGACGTTTCTTGGCACCCTCCCCACCGATAGGCTCCCCGGGACGGGGAAGAGCAACTTCGGTTTCACCTCGTTCGAGCGATTGATCCATCACGGTGTCCACAGTCTGGCCGCAGGCCAAGCATTTGGATTCAGCCGAAGTGCGGTCACCGCTCCCAAGAACGCGGCGCTGGAGGGCCTGGGTCGAACGCGGGAAGGCACGTCGTCCGGATTTCATGCATGGCTCCTCTCGTGCACCCCACCATGGAGTCGTGACGACCCCGCGATGATTTCAAAATAATGACTTCCTTGGGAACAGTCCAACGCATAATTTGCGTTCTTTGCATCGGAACTATCGTCGAAGAACCCAAGGCAGGGGCAGATGGGAGCACGCGGGAGAAGGCACTTTCACCGATTGAGAGACCCAATCCCGCGATCGGCTCTCCGCTTCTGCTAACATTTCCCCTTCATGAAACATGTGGGCGAGAACGTGGTGCGCATTGAGGCGGAGGCGCTGCGGGCGCTGGCGGACCGGCTTGCGGGGCCGATGGCGGCGGACTTCCAGCGCGCGCTGGAACTAATGTTTGACTGCCAGGGGCGCGTTGTGGTCACCGGCATGGGCAAGAGCGGGATCATCGCGCGGAAGGTTGCGGCTACGCTGAATTCGACAGGATCACCGGCGCTGTATCTGCATCCGGTGGAAGCGCTGCATGGCGATCTGGGGATGATCGTGCGCGGTGACGTTGTGCTGGCGCTTTCGGCCAGCGGCGAGACGGAGGAAATTTTGCGGCTGCTGGCTACGATCAAGCGGCTGCAGGTGGCGCTGATTACGATGACTTGCGATGAGGTGGCGGCCGCGGGCGCGGACAAGAGTGTCCGCGCTACACGGGGGTCTACTTTGGCTTCGGCTGCTGATGTGGCTTTGGATTGCTCGATCTCTAAGGAAGCTTGTTCTCTTGGGCTTGCTCCTACGGCTTCCACTACCACCATGCTGGCTCTTGGCGATGCTTTGGCGGTGGCGCTCTCAGAAAAACGCGGCTTCAAGGAAGAGGACTTTGCCAACCTGCATCCGGGCGGGAAATTGGGTAAGCGGCTGGCGCGGGTGGAATCGCTGATGCACTCGGGAGAGGCGGTGCCTCGCGTCAACGCTGCGACGAAGATGCCGGACGTGATCTACGAGATGTCGCGCAAGAAGCTGGGCGTGACGGCCGTGGTCGATGGCGACCAGCTGCTGGGCGTGATCAGTGACGGCGACCTGCGGCGACTACTACAGCAGCGCGGCAAGGACACGCTTGACCTTACGGCTCAGGATTGCATGACGCGCACACCGAAGACCATCGGACCGGAGGAGTTTGCGGCGACCGCGCTGGCGCGGATGGAAGAGATGAAGAT
>JAIQFZ010000235.1 GCA_020073015.1 Terriglobia bacterium
TGGAGTTCTCGCACTAGCCGTAATCGGTTTTGCGGCTAATAATTCCGTCATTCTGCTCGGCTGGCTCATCCTGGTGAGCGGCCTCGTAGAAACCGTTCACGCCTTTCACCTGCGCAGATCGGACGCGTTCTTTTTCCATCTCGTACCCGGGATTACCGGCATTCCGATTGGTTTGCTCATTCTCACACACCCTGCTGCGGGTGATGTCGCTTGGCTCCTGCTGTTTGCCTGTCTTTTCACCGTGGTTGGTCTTTTTCGTTCGCTCGCCGCATTCCGACTCAAGTTTCCCAGTTGGTCATGGGCGGCGGTTGACGGTGTTGTCACGCTCCTGCTGGGGGCCGTGTTTTGGACGACACGCCCGCGGCTAGACTCCTGGTTTGTCTGTGTGGCCGCGGGGATCGCGCTGATCCTACGAGGGTGGTCTTTGATCATGTTTGGTCGTGCTCTCCGAAGTGGGCGTGCACCGATTCGAACGCGGCCACAGGGGTCCGTAGAGTGGGAGCGAGCACAGCCACATAAGGACCAATTCGTACGGGGTCGAAGCAGCTGAATGGCCGTATAGTTTTCAGTCCCAGAATTTCACAATCAATCCCACGGAGGTAGATAATGTCAGCGCAAAAGTCAAACCAACTGGCAACTTCACAAACAACATCAAGAGGAGAACAGCGAGGGCAGCAGACCGGATTGGCCCGCCGATCTGCTCTGCCTACTTTGCCATCGCTATTGCTCGATCCACTTGGCTTCTTCGACGACGATCCCTTTTCCTTGATGCGAAGAATGCATAGGGAAATGAACCGCGTGTTTTCCCAGGCGGGACTCAATTTCTCCGGCCGGGGCGATGATTTTCTGAGCACAGCATGGGTGCCGGCCGCCGAGATAGCCTACCGGGACGGGAATCTCATCGTCGCGGCCGAATTGCCCGGCCTCGCTGAAAAAGATGTCAAGGTCGAAATCAACGATGATTTCTTGACCATTCAAGGCGAGCGCAAGGTCGAGCAGGAAGAGACCGAAGGGGGAATCCGGCGAACCGAGAGAAAATATGGCGAGTTCTATCGCGCCATAGCTCTGCCGGAGGGAGCGGATACGGAACACGCACGTGCGGAGTTTCAGAATGGAGTGTTGCACGTAACGATTCCGGTTCCGCAAGCTCAAAGCAATCTGCGTCAAATTCCAATTCAGACCACAACGGCTTCGTCGCAGGCTCCGGAACAGAAACCTGCAACCGGTGAGGCTCCTGGCGGGCAAAAAGCTGCTTAAGCCATGGGCGCAAGCCAAACCCTTGTGCATAACCAGAGTGGAAATGCAGGGTGATAGAAAGATGAAAGAGGCGCGGAACGTGCCGGCTTTCCTCTTCGATCTGGACGGCACGCTGGTGGACAGCGTTTACCAGCATGTGCTGGCCTGGCGAGAAGCGTTGGAGTGCTGTGGCATTGAACTTGCCGTATGGCGCATTCATCGCCGTGTCGGTATGAGTGGTGGGCTACTCGCCAGCGCACTCCTGCGAGAAACCGGAAAGCCAGTAAGTACTGAACAGGCGGAGCAACTCCAGCGATGCCATGCTGAGGCGTACGCCCGACAAGCTGCCCAGGTTCGACCCCTGCCGGGCGCACGGGACTTACTGGCTTTCCTAACCAAGGCCGAAGTACCCTGGGCGATCGCCACCAGCGGAAGGAGTGATTCTGCCCGACAGACTCTGCAGGTGCTCAATATTGGGCCCGAAGTCCCGGTCGTCACCCGCGACCAGGTGCAGCGGGCGAAACCCGATCCCGACCTGTTTCTGGCGGCCGCTGATCGTCTGAAAACAGATATCCACACATCCTTGGTGGTCGGAGACAGTGTGTGGGATCTGCTGGCCGCGCGGCGCGCAAGAGCCCTTGGGATTGGCCTTCTTTCAGGCGGCTACGGACAGGATGAACTTGAACGCGCCGGTGCCTATCGTGTCTACCAGGATACGTACGATCTCCTGCAACACCTGGATGAGGTCGGTGTTCGGGTCGGGGCGTGACTGGATGTCGGGGACGTCCGGTCCTGCCTCGACGACGGTCGTATAAGAATCTCCATCCGGGGCTAGATCGCATCTTAAGAGCTCTTTCCCGTCGTCGGTTTATTCCTCTGAACAATTGTTACGGACAGCCTGCAAACCATAGCATCCCGAATTGGAGGATGTGTGGCACCATGAACATCGCTTTTCTGATCGGACGAATCATTTTGGGAGCGTACTGGTTGATGGCCGGGCTCAGCCATTTCAAGGACCTCGACTCCATGAGCGAATACGCGAAAGCCAAAGGAACGCCATTTCCGAAGCTCGCCGTAGCGGGAACTGGCGTCATTCTGCTGGTGGGTGGACTCAGCATGCTGCTCGGAGTGCACACCAAAGCGGGGCGCTGGTGGGGGCACTCTTGATGCTCCTGCTTCTCCCCCAGCCATGGCCCATGAGTTTGAGAATCAGGTAGGGCGGGTGACCATACTTGACCGAGCAGGCAAATTCGCTTTCTGTCGGCAGCGTACTGATCAAGAGTGACATCCCATTGCCGAAGTGGTTTCGCTTTAACTGCGAAGACTACGACAGATGGAAGAAACTGTTTGACGCGGATAGCCATGCCGTTGAACGCACAGCCCTCGCCGTAGGGTGGCACTTTTCCTTCATCGCGAAGGCCGTCAAGTGCACTGCGTTTGGGTTGACTCGGCAGTCTGCGACGCAAAGGGCAGTGAGGAAGTTAATGGAAATGTCTGGAGTGTCCGGCTTCAACTCTCTTGAGATTACAGAGATCGCGGTTCGCTGGGTCGGCCTGTATCACGCGACTGTTGTCGCCCACCCTCGGCATTTGCAGCCGACACCGTTCCTCCAACGTCCCGCCCGCTACCACTATCCTCACCGGACAGAAGACGTCGATGAGATCTACTGGAGGGCAGCGGAAGTCGGGCCCCAGATCAAGGGAATCTAGCTCAAGCACGCTCAACAACACGATGGGTGAGGAACAAGGGGACAACGAAGTTGCCTGATTGTTACAGGTCATCCCAGCATACGGTGCGGACGGTCTATTGTGCTTGCCAGGACGCGGAGGTCGATTCGGTCAAGTTGCAGGAACTGTTGCACGATGGGTTCAGAGGAGCGCTCCATTTCCGCTGCCGTCCCGAAAAATATGACTTTGCCGCGGTCCAGGAAAACCACGTGATCGGCGAGTTTTTCCGCCAGGCGCATGTCGTGGGTTACCACCACGCTGGTCAGGTTCAGTTGAAGTTTAAGTGTCTCTATCAGGTCGCCGAGCCTCCGTGCCATCAATGGGTCCACCATCGTTGTTGGCTCGTCGAAGAGGACCGCCTTGGGCTTTGCCGCCAGAGCCCTGGCCACAGCCACCGAACGCTTCATCCCTGTAGAGATGTCGGAGGGCAAGAGGTCGCGTACGTGCTTGGCACCCACCATCTCCAGCAGCTCGTCGACCCTGCGCCTGATCTGCTCCTCCTTGAGGCTGTCAAGCTCACGCAGTGGAAATGCCACGTTTTCCCACACGGTGAGGGAGTCGAACAGAGCTCCGTTTTGGAATACCATCGTGACCTTCTTATGGATGCGATCCAGTTCCTGCTCAGGGTAATCCGTGATGTCCTCACAGGCGGCGACGACGCGGCCGGAATCGGGTTTGAGAAAACCCATAAGGATTCGCAGGCAGACCGACTTGCCAACTCCGCTGCGACCTAGAACACAGACTGTCTCGCCCGGCAGGACTTGAAAGCTCACGCGGTCCAGAACCCGGTTCGATCCAAAAGATATGCACACATCTTTGAGTTCCAAATATGGCTTGCAACTCTCCTCAGCGACGAACGCATGCAGATCGGAATGGTCAATGAGAGTGCCGTTGCCTGTGGAATGTAGACAATTTCCGCCCGTTCGCATCGCTGAGGGTACCGTTCACTCTGGCTGCACCACGATGTAGGCCGTGTTTCCGTGGCGATTGACCGACAGCACGATCGGCTGCTTCCCTGCCTGGCTTAGGATTCGTTCGTACTCGGACACAGAACTGACCGGTTGACGGTTGATCTCTTCGATGACGTCACCACGATGCAGGTCGGCGTCGGCTGCGGGTGCCGCGGGGTCAACGTCAGTGACCACGACACCCTTTGTGGTGGGGCGTAGCCCTAGCTCGCGTGCCACCTGGGGTGTCAGTTCATCAACTTCGACGCCGCGCATTGGGCTGTTCACGCCGCTTTCGCCCAGTGCACTCTTGGCAGCTTTCTCGGGTAGCTCACCAAGTGTCACAGACACGTCTCGTTGCTGGCCATCACGATCGATCTTTAAATGAGCAATAGTGCCGGGTGCCAAGGATGCAATCTTAAGCTTCAATTCATTCGGCCCCGTTACCGGCTCTCCATCGAGTTCCTCGATAACGTCACCTTTCTTCAGGCCAGACTTGGCTGCGGGGCCATCCGCCGTCACATCGCCGACCAGTGCACCCTTGCCTGCTGGCGCATTGAACGCCTTGGCAATGTCGGGTGTTACCTCCTGGATCGCAACACCCAGGTATGCACGCACGACCTTTCCATGCTTGAGAATCGCGTCCATGACATAGCGGGCCATGTTGATGGGGATCGCGAACCCAATGCCTTGATTCCCCCCGCCTCCGCCTGCGAGTATCGCGGTATTTATGCCTATTAGCTCGCTCCGCGCATTGATCAGCGCCCCGCCAGAATTTCCAGGGTTAATGGCGGCATCGGTTTGAATGAAATCCTCGTAGTCCTCGATGTCGAGGTTGCCGCGGCCCGTGGCACTGACTATCCCTAAGGTGGCGGTTTCACCGATGCCGAATGGATCTCCGATGGCGAGGGCATAATCCCCCACTTGAATCTTGGATGAGTCACCCAAGGGCAATGTAGGCAACCCGGTAGCCGAGATCTTCACTACAGCTATATCCGTTTTTGGATCAGTACCGACGACCTTCCCTTTAAACTCCCGCTTGTCGGGGAGAACTACTTTTATGTCAGTCGCGTGATCGACAACATGATTGTTGGTAAGGATAAATCCGTCGGGGCTCACAATAACCCCCGAACCCAGACCACGCTCTCGTTGCTCCGGCGGCGCGAGATGGCGAGGTGAGCCGAAGAACTGCCGGAAGAAAGGATCGCTAAAGAACGGCTCGATGGGCATCTTCACAACTCTGGATGAAGCAATGTTGACCACGGCCGGCAA